>JAKOSR010000081.1 GCA_029777225.1 Chloroflexota bacterium | reverse complement strand
GTTCATCCTCCAACTTTTGAATGTTACGCCGCAACACTTCACTCTCGGCCTGCAAATCCTGCAGTTCTTTCGGGTTGCGGACCTTTCCCCCGAACAGACTTTTTTGATGCAGCTCCAACTTAATTTTCTTTTCCTGGGAACGGGCTTGGATCTCCTTAATTTCCGAATGAATTTTGCGTTCAGCTTCTTCCGCCAGCATTTTCTGCTCGTTGGCAGCACGCACGGTTTCATCCGCGAGGAGTATTTGCTCGATTTGGGCTAAACGCCGCGTAATTTTTCGGTATTGTGTGTCAATCGACTGCAATCGGTAAAGATTGAAAGACAGGTTCATCCAGCACGCTCCTTGTTGAGAGAACAGTTGGCAGCAAGTTGATTGTATCAGATACCTTTTACGCCTGACTTCCAAAGGTTAATCCTCGAGGCCTGAAAAGGTAATAATGGTGGTCATATTCGTTTGCAGGCACGGATTTATACCCATAAAGCAAACCTGACGGGGTGCTGGCTCTGCTGATGCTGATGGTTGATTATGATATAATTTTCAGGATTAAATTAAAAGTCTCTCGGACGGAGTGTTGCATTGGCGATTTTCAATCCCATAAAATGGTTGTTGGGCTTCTTCTCCCTTGATTTGGGGATAGACCTCGGTACAGCCAACACATTGGTCAACGTGCGCGGCAAGGGAATCGTGATTAATGAACCGTCCTGGGTGGCGATTGACCGTAGAACACGTGAACCACAAAAAATCGGCGCAGCTGCCAAAGCAATGGTGGGCAGAGCCCCGGCAAACATGGTGACCCTGCGTCCATTACGCGACGGTGTTATTTCCGAATATGACATCACGCAGGCCATGCTGGAGTACTTCATCAGCAAAGCGCACGAAAACAGCATCGTGATTTTTCCCCACAGCCGGGTCGTCATCGGAATCCCATCTGGTGCAACTGAAGTGGAGAAGCGCGCAGTTTATGACGCGGCCATGTCCGCAGGCGCGCGCGAATGTTATATGATCCAGGAGCCCGCGGCCGCGGCAATCGGCGCTGGCCTGCCCATCAACGAGGGATTCGGAAACATGATTGTTGATATCGGTGGTGGAACCACCGAAGTGGCAGTTGTTTCCACTGGTGGCATCGTGATTTCCCGTTCACTCCGTGTTGCCGGGGATGAGCTCGACCAGGACATTATCGAGTACCTGCGCAGTAAATACAACCTTTTCATTGGCGAACAAATGGCCGAAAAGGTCAAGATTGCCATCGGGTCAGCCTACCCTCTCAAAGATGAGAAGACGGTGGACGTCCGCGGGCGCAACTTGATTACCGGGTTGCCTGAGGCCATTGAAGTGTCCTCAATCGAAATCAGAGAAGCGCTTTCCTCTTCGGTACAGGTAATCATAGACACAATCAAGGACGCTTTGGATGAGTGTCCTCCAGAAATCCTTTCAGACCTGATGGATAATGGTATCTGCCTCGCTGGTGGAACCTCCCAATTGCAGGGTTTAGCTGAAAGGTTGTCCAACGAAATCCGGGTAAGGGTGTGGGTAGCTGAAGACCCCATGACCTGTGTTGCCCGTGGTTGCGGTTTGGTTTATGATGATATGGAGATGTTCGAAGATCTCTTTGTGGGTATCGAAAGGGATCCTTACAAGAACGCCCCGCGTTAGTCCCAACCGCCTGATTGGGCGGTTGACAAAACGCGAAATTCTTTATGCGTAACCTTTATTCGTCACAGAATCTAATCAGATTGGTCGTGGGCCTGGTGGCTGTCGGCCTGGTTGTCCTGGCTATTTCCGGCTACCTCACGCCTATTTTCAGCACATCCGTGAGTCCTTTAATCAAAACGCAAAGCTGGCTGGCAGAGCGTTACCTGGCCTTCAAGGATTTTTTCACGTCACCCAAAGACATGGCTACACTGCGCGAGCAAAACATCCAGCTTGGCAACGAAGTGGCCCTGTTGCAAAGTGAAATTGTCCAGCTGCAGGAAAACCTGAGCCAGGCCCAAATCCTATACTCGTTGCTGGACTTCATGCGCAGTAATCCGGAGCACGAGTATGTGGCCGCCACCGTCATTGGCCGGGAAATCAGCCCATATATGCAGTATATGATTATCGACAAAGGCTCCAACGACGGCATCCGGTATGGGATGCCAGTGGTGACCCAGCAAGGCCTGGTGGGGCGGATTGACGCGGTGATTGGCAATGCTTCACGCGTGGAACTGATTAGCGATGCCAAATCCGTGGTGAATGTTCGCCTTCAATCTGCTAACGTGGACGCGCAGGTGCAGGGCTCCATTACCGGCGAAATGTCGCTCGAGATGGTACCCCAAGCGACTGATGTCCAGGTTGGTGAGGTCATTCTCACCTCCGGGCTGGGAGGCACCTACCCTCCAAATATTTTCGTAGGGCAGGTATTAACCATGCAAACCAAGCAAAACACCCTGTTCCAAACGGGTTCGGTACAACCAATGGTTGATTTTTCCCGCATCAACGCGGTGCTCATTATCACCAATTTTGACGTGGTGGATATCACGCCCCTGGTGCCTTAAGGAATCAGAATGCTTCCGTACCTTGTAAGCAGTGTTGGTTTTCTGCTCGCGATTATGCTTCAATATGGCGTTGTAGGTCGCGCGCCATTGGCCGCTGGGTTTGGAGATATCGTGCTGCTGTTTGTGGCAGCCTGGAGCCTGCATCAGCATCTCCGTAGGTTTTGGGTGGTCATCGTCCTTTTTGGCGCGTTGGTTGGATTTATGTCTGCGGTACCCACGCTGGCCATCCTGGCTGTTTACCTGGCTGTCTACTTTGCGGCAGCCTCAATTCGGTTCCATACCTGGCAATCTCCGCTCTTGGCGATGTTTGTCTTGACCTTCTTTGGAACACTTTTGGAACATACCGTGTTTGTGGCGGTGCAACTTTTCTCCGGCGCGTCAGTCTCCATACCGGACGCGGTTGGCGAGGTGCTTTTACCGAGTGTGCTGATTAACATGCTGCTGGCTATCCCGGTGCACGCGCTAATCCAGGAAGTTACCCGTTCCATCACGCCAACAGGATTGGAAGTATGAATAACTCAACCTATCAAAAGCCGACCATCGATTTAGGTCGTTTCAAGTGGATATTCATTCTGCTTGGCTTTGTGTTTGCTTATTATACCTTTCAGCTCTTCAGCTATCAGATTATCAATGGGGCCTCCTACCAGGCCCAGGCAGAAGACAACCGCACGGAAGTGATAAGCATCCCAACCCAGCGCGGCGTCATCTATGACCGCAACGGCATCGTGCTGGCGCACAACATCCCATCCTACAACATTACGGTCACACCCGCGGATTTACCGGATTCTGATGGCGCGACGCATGCGATCTTTGACAAGCTGAGTGACCTAATCGGGATCCCGCTGAGCAATGGAGTGGTCAACGACGAAACCGCGGGCAACTTTAGCCCCTGTAACACTGACCTTGGCATTGAGCAGATTGTGGAAATTGCCAGCACCAACTGGCCTTTCCAGGCAACCCGTCTTAAGTGCAATGTCACTAAGGAAATCGCCATGGTTGTCTCTGAAAAGGCCCAGGATTGGCCTGGAATCGGCGTGGAAGTGCAATCGATACGTGAATACCCAACGGGCGACCAAACCGCCGAAATCATCGGTTTTTTGGGCCCTGTCCCCGAGGTTTTGCTGGATTACTACACCAACCTCGGTTTTGTTTCCGGAAGGGACAAGGTTGGTTACGCGGGGGTTGAAAATTCCATGCAGGACATCCTGGGCGGTACGAACGGTCGGCGTGTGGTTGAGGTGACCGTTGGTGGTGAAATCGTCCGGAACCTGGAGGAACCGGTGGAACCCATCCCAGGGCAGGACATCTATCTGACCGTCGACCTGCGTTTGCAGACGGCTGCCCGGGAGGCACTAATCTACAATCTCAACTATTGGAACGCGAGGCTGGGGAAAATCCTGAGCACCAGCGGGGTGGTTATCGCGATGAATGCCAAAACCGGGGAAATCCTTGCGCTGGTTTCGTATCCAAATTTTGAAAATAACCGCATGTCCAGTGTCATCCCAGGCTATTACTACGAACAACTGTCCGTGGATGAAGCAAAACCGCTTGTTGATAAGGCTATCTCGGCGGAACTGCCACCTGGCTCGGTTTACAAGCTGGTAACTGCCCTGGGGGTACTCAACGAAGGCGTAGTCACTCCAGAACAGACGGTGGACGACCCTGGCATGATCACGTTGCAACAAAAGTTCTACGAGAGTGACATTGGTTTTGAGCAGAACTATTATTGCTGGGACCATAAGGGCCATGGACCGGTTGACTTCCTGCATGGCATTGCTTACTCCTGCAACGTGTATTGGTATAAAGTTGCAGGTGGGTATGCCGGGGAAGTGCCCGATGGCGGGCTTGGCATTTGGCGTATGAGCCAATACGCCAAAGCCCTGGGTTATGGAGAGGTCACCGGTATTGAGTTGCCGGGTGAGGTAAACGGATTGGTGCCTGACCCAACATACAAACGCTTGAATATTGGTGAGAACTGGGCGACTGGTGATACCTACCTGGCGGCCGTTGGCCAGGGCTACGTACTGGCCACCCCAATCCAGGTCATGAATTCCATCGCTACGATTGCCAACGATGGAAAACACATGCAACTTGGCCTTATCAGCAAGATTGAGGATGCCGCGGGAAATGTGACCCAATCGTTTGAGCCAAAGCAGCTATGGGATATCACCAAGGATGCCTTGATCGAGGAATATGATGGCAACACCCCCACTGGGGTGAAGAAAACCGTCCAACCCTGGGTTATCGCCTTAGCCAAACGTGGCATGGAGATGGTGACCGATACCGGGGGTACCGCCTACGAAGAATTCATTGGCGACACAAACAAGATCGCGGGCAAGACCGGCACGGCCGAGTATTGTGATGACTGGGCGAACGCGCAGGGTTTGTGCCTGCCAGGCAACTGGCCTGCGCATGCGTGGTTTGTGGGGTACGCGCCAAGTGATGACCCGGAAATCGTGGTGGTCGCGTTTGCCTATAACGGCAAGGAAGGCGCGCTCTTCTCCGCGCCGATTGTTCGAAAAGTCATTGATACCTACTTCGCGCTGAAGGAAATCGACGCCAACCTGCTAGTTTCGATGTCAGGGGAGTAAATT
>JAKOSR010000080.1 GCA_029777225.1 Chloroflexota bacterium | reverse complement strand
TAGGTCCCGGAAGGATTGGCAGAATCGACTAATTTGGCCACACGCCTTTCGGAAATGTTGCCCAGGACGGTCAGCGCCATGGAAAGGAAATCCAAAGCCAGTGCCAGGGGTTCCCCATGGAAGTTACCGCCTGAGAGCACCGCCGGGTTTGCCGGATCCTCTATGAAGAGCAAGGGGTTATCAGTGACAGAGTTAAGCTCGACATTAATTACGTTTTGCGCGTAGTCGATGGTATTACGAACGGCGCCATGCACTTGCGGAATGCAGCGAAGGGTGTACGCGTCCTGCACGTTCGTGGAAGTGTCGGGACGGGTCATCTGGCTACACTTTAGCAGCGCGCGCATTTCGGCGGCTGTCTCAAGCTGCCAGGGTTGGGGACGCAGTAGATGGATGCGTTCGTCGAAAGCCCGCTGGGTGCCGTTTTGCGCTTCCAATGTCAAGGCCGCGGCCACGTTGGCGGTGTGATACAGGTTTTCAGCTTCACGGACGGCCAGCGTACCAAGGGCAGTCATCAGGGAGGTCCCATTGGTCAGTGCCAGGCCTTCCTTGGCGGTAAGTTTGATTGGTCGCAAGCCTGTGAGGGTGAACATTTCTTCGGTGGAAAGGCGTTTGCCCTGGAAATCCACCATGCCTTTACCAATCAGGGGCAGGGCCATGTGGGCCAGGGGAGCCAGGTCACCACTGGCACCCAGGGAGCCCTTGCAGGGGACCACGGGCAGCACGTTCAAATTCAACAGCGCGAGCAGAAGCTCCAGCGTGCTGAGCCTGACGCCAGAGTGCCCCTTGGCCAGCGTGTTAGCCCGGATAAGCATCATGGCTCTGACTTCCGCAGGCTCCAGCCCAGGCCCGACGCCAACCGCGTGGCTGAGCAGGATGTTCTCTTGGAGCTTTTCAACATCCGTGAGTGAAATCAGCCTGTCTTTGAAGGCGCCAAAACCCGTGGTTATCCCGTAGGCGGTCTGGCCCGTCGCGATAAAACAGGCCACGGCCGCGGCTGATTTCTCGATGGCTGGAATTGCCGTTGGATTTATCGCAACCTGGATAGACGGGTCAGACGCGACCCGTACGACATCATCGATGGTCAGTGAGTTACCATCCAGAAACAAAGTTTCCAAGCTCTCTCCTTTTATAATCGCGATTTATTCTTCGGTAATCTCAATGGTTTGGATGTGAACGGCCGGGGCTTGAACAAAGCGCGGATCCCTTTCCGGGATGGAAAGAACCACATCCATGCCTGTGACCACCTGGCCGAAGATGGCATGCTTACCATCCAGCCAGGGGGTTGGAACATGGGTGATAAAGAATTGTGAGCCATTGGTGTTGGGTCCAGCGTTGGCCATGGACAGCATGCCTGGTTTGTCGTGTTTCAGTTTCGGGTCGAATTCATCACGGAAGGAATAGCCCGGGCCACCACGGCCTGTTCCGGTTGGATCCCCACCCTGGACCATGAAGTCCTTGATGACACGGTGGAAGAAGGTGTTGTCGTAAAACCCCTGTCGGGCGAGGAAGACAAAATTGTTGACAGTCTGCGGGACGCGGTCCGCGAACAACCGCACGACGATATCTCCGTTATCTGTCTTGAAAGTGGCTGTGTATTTTTTCTTGAGGTCAAGCTGAAATTCTGGTGATTTTGTCCATTGATTCATTTTCTGGTAATCCTCCGTTTTCAATCATTTTAATCTATATCGCATTGCTGGCCGGATTGGGAAAAAAACGAGCTGCCGGAAGGGCAGCTCGTTCAGGGGTTGTTGGGAGTGGGCGGTTAGCGCCAGTTTTCCAGGGTTTGCTTCACCTTGGAAAGAAAAGCGTCGCCAGCCTCGCCATCAATGGCGCGGTGGTCAAAAACGAGTGAAAGGTAAATCATTGGCCGGATCGCGATGGCGTCATTTCCATCCGCGTCTGTGAGGACCACGACCCTTTTTTGCATGGCCCCGGTGCCAAGAATGCCAAGCTGGGGTTGGTTGATGACAGGGGAGGCAAACAGCGAACCACCAGTGCCATAGTTGGTAAGGGAGAACGTACCTCCACGGACATCGTCTGGGAGGAGGCGCTTCTTGCGCGCGCGGTCGCTCAGGTCATTGATTTGACGGGCGAGACCTTCCAGCGAGAGGTCCTGGGCGTTATGGATGACCGGTACAATCAGCCCGTTTTCTCCCAACGCGACGGCCATGCCGACGTTGATGCTGTTGTAGATAAACAAACCCTCATCGGTCCAGGAGGCGTTCAATTTTGGCATAGACTTCAAGCCTTCGACGATGGCCGCAATGAAGTAAGCAGTGAGCGTAAGGTTGATACCTTTTTCGGCGTAGGCCTGCTTGTGCTGCTTGCGGTGAGCCAGGACGGCGCTCATGTCCGCTTCCATCACGGTGAGCACGTGCGGTGAGGTCAGCTTGCTTTGGACCATGCGCTCCGCAATCTGGCGCCGGCTGGAGGTGTGGGGGATTAATTTCCCCAGATCGGGAGAAATTTGAAGCGTGGGTTTGGCTGGCGCGACCGAAGGTGTGGCAACGGTAGGAGACGGGATATTGCCTTTCGAAGGCTTCAAGGTGCTCGTGGCAGCGGCGGCTGGTGCTTGTTTGGCCTGCTCAAGGTAAGCGGTCACATCCGCCTTGGTAATTCGCCCGCCTTCACCTGTGCCGGGGACGCGGGATAAATCAACCTGGTTCTCCGCGGCCATCTTGCGTACAAGCGGGGAGATGAAGTTGCGTTTTGAGCCTTCTCCGATTTCCTGGCCACTGTTCTTATCCCCGCTTTCCGGGTGTTGAGCAGGAATGGGGGAGGTAGGCTCCACCTGCGCGGCAGACTCTCCGTTGGCTGGCTTTTCTTGTGCAGGTTTGGCTTCGGGCTCTTCGCCCGCTATGCCCACGCTGCCCATCGAGTCACCGACCTTCACGGTTTCACCAGCGGGGACGTCGATTTTCAGGAGCGTACCCGCCACCGGGCTGGGAAACTCGGTGACGACCTTGTCTGTTTCCACTTCCACAATCGGTTCCATCTCGGCTACCGGCTCACCTACCTGCTTGAGCCAGCTTACGATTGTCAGTTCTTCCACGCCTTCCCCCAACCTTGGGGCAATTAATTGTGTGGCCATCTTACTCCTTACCTGATTGCCGGGAAGC
>JAKOSR010000079.1 GCA_029777225.1 Chloroflexota bacterium | reverse complement strand
GACGGTCAGCCTGGAAAAAGCGCCGGAGCTGCTGGAGCGCCTGAACGCTCTCGCGCGGGAAACGCTGAAAGACGTGGAGATGGTGCCAGTGTTGGAGATTGACCGTGAAATTCGCCTGGAACATATGCGTCCGGAGTTTGTCCCGCAGGTGTTTGAGGCGGTGGAAAAACTGGAACCGACCGGCAGTGGGAATCCCGAAGCGTTATTCTGCAGCCGGAACTTGCGCGTGGCAAGCGCGCGGGCGGTCGGAGATGGGCAGCACCTCAAGCTGGGTTTACAGGCCGGGCGCAATTCTTATGACGCGATTGCGTTCAAGCAGGGCTATTGGCTGCAGCAGCTGCCCGAGCGAATTGATATCGCCTATACTTTTGAGATGAACAGCTATATGGGCAGGAACACACTCCAGCTGAATGTGAAGGATATCCAGCCCACGCGCGAACAGGGCTTCGGCGGCGATGAGGAGTGATTCCAGGCTTTGCGCTTTCTGATGGCGTACGGCGGCTGATGGTCAGGGTCTTTTATGAAAATATATTCACAACCCGGACGCGCGCCAATCCTGCGCACCCGATAAGGTTTACTTCATCACAACCGGCAGACTGATGGTGTATTTGTAGAACGGCTCCCATACATCGGTCTCACCGTTGATGATGCTATGCGTGACGGCAGCCAATTCATCCTGCACATCCTGCGGGATCGCGGAGGCTGCGTCGTGATACGGCGCCATGCCAACCCCTTCATTTTGTAGGTTGTTGATCATTGTCCCAGATGTAAAAGTCCCGCCCACGACGGCCTCGATGGTGTGATAAACGGCGTTATCCACCCGCTTCAGCGCGCTGGTGAGCAGGAATTCATGCCCGTCCACTGTTCCACCACCGAATGTGCTGTAATAGGTGTCCACGTCCACGCCGATTGCCCATTTGCCGGCTTGCGCGGTTGCCAGGTTAACACCTATGCTGGTGGGGCCAGCTACCGCGAAAATTACATCCGCGCCGCGCGATATCTGGTCTGCCGCCATCTGAGCCCCGAGCGGTGGGTTCCCGAAGTCATAGGAATACTCCAGAATGACCTGGACGCTGGGGTCCGTCCACTGCGCGCCGTATTGGAAAGGAACCATGAATGCATCCACCGGCGGGATTGGCAAGCCGCCAATGGCCCCAATCACCTTGCTAGTGCTCATCAGAGCAGCCAGGGTGCCAGCCAGGTACCCGACCTCCTCAGAGGCGAAGGAAATTCCGCGCAAGTTATCCGGGTAAGTCTCCCAGGTCATGTCCACAATGGCAAATTTTACGCCGGGATTGGCTATTGCCGCGGCCATGGTCGCGTCTCCTTGCAAAAAGCCGACCGTGATGCAGAGCGCGCTGCCGGCGCTCACGCACTCATCGATCTTGGCGGCATACTCGTCGGTGCTGGCGGGTTGGTAGATGGCGGAGACGATGCCGAAATCTGTCACGGCGTGCGCCAACCCGTCGGCTGCCATTTCGTTGAAGCTGTTGTCATCGACGCCGCCTACATCCGGGATGAGGCCGACCATAATGGGGGGTTTGGGAGAGTTCGCGAAGCCGGCTTGAGGAGAAAGAACAAAGGAAACAAGGACGATGAGGATTACCCCCGGAACCAGGTGAATGTGAGTAAGGCTATGTTTTGTGGTTTGGTGAGACATAAGATGGGCTCCTTTTTATCACTGGTTAATCCCCAGAGGATATTCGCTTCGTGTCGCGTGAATGGTCGGGGGTGGTTTCTGCTGTGTCGACGGAAAAAGAAGAGGTGGGTTTGTGTGTTAGAACTGACTAAATAATACTACTTATTATTGATTTGGTGCAAAGAAAAGTTGATGTTGGGGAAATTAATCCAAGAAAATGACCCCACAGGAATTCGAATCCTGGTTTTGGCATACGCCCTGCGGGCTAAAAGCCTCTGATCGCTCTTGTCTCCTGACCAGAGCTTTGTTATGTATAAAACTTATAACGCTCCACCAAACATGAACCTATCCGGTGGGCGAAGCAACCTTAATATATGCAGTGGAAGTGGGGTTGTGTGATTATTCAGGTGCTTCTCTCCTACGCCTGCATTCCGCCAATCTACAGATTGGAGACCTGCGGTCAAATGCCGCGCGCGGTGCGGACACCGGCGCGATCAAAGAGAATGAGAGCCTGAGGTATTAAAAAGAAAATGCCCCACAGGAATTCGAATCCTGGTTTTGGCATACGCCCTGCGGGCTAAGGGCACGTGCCTTGTGCCGCCAGACGATGGGGGCATGAAGTAAGTATTGCTTTGTTAATCCGCCGCGGCCGGGTTTCCGGTTTTGGCATACGCCCTCGGGATAAAAGCCGCGCCTTAGTCTGTACGATATTAAATATTGATTAAAAAGAAAATGCCCCCACAGGAATTCGAATCCTGGTTTTGGCCTTGAGAGGGCCACGTCCTGGGCCGCTAGACGATGGGGGCATGAAGTAAGTATGGCTTTGTTAATCTGCCACGGCCGAACTTCCGGTTTTGGCATACGCCCTGCGGGCTAAGGGCACGTGCCTTGTGCCGCCAGACGATGGGGCAGTTCAGACACGTATATTATCATAGGGTATAGACCGAGTCAATGATTCGCGCTGAGGATTTTTCTGTTTCGGAATAACCGCTCACCCGAGCGAGCTTACGCGGCGGGAACGCCCTGGAACAAACTCTTTGGGTCTCTGGCG
>JAKOSR010000078.1 GCA_029777225.1 Chloroflexota bacterium | reverse complement strand
AGCTCGTAGCGGGTCATCAGTTTCTGCCGGGCGTCTTCGACGGTCTGGGCTTTGCGGATAAGACTGATAATCTCGTCGATGTGTTTAATCGCGATGCGAAGAGCTTCCAGGATATGAAGCCGTTCCTGGTTTTTCCGCAGTTCATATTCACTACGTCTGCGGATGACCGTCAGACGATGCTCCGCGTAAACCCGCAGCGCTTGTTTGAGGGAAAGGCGGTGCGGACTGCCGTCAACAAGCGCCAAAAGGTTGATGCCGAATGTGCTGTGCATGGCTGTTTTCTTATATAGCGTGGTCAGGATTTTCTCAGGGTCGGCATTTTTATTCAGGTCGATGACAATGCGCATCCCCTGCCTGTCTGACTCATCCCGGAGGTCGGAGACACCTTCCAGCCCGCCATCCCGCACGATTTCAGCAATTTTTTCAATCAGCGCGGATTTGTTCACAAGGAAGGGGATTTCGGTCACGATGATGCGCTGCCGGCCGCGGGTCATTTCCTCAAGCATGGTTTTCGCGCGCATCTGCACCAGGCCACTGCCGCTACCATAGATTTGGGGCAGGGATTCCGAGCTTTCATCCTGCAGGATGAGGCCACCAGTCGGGAAATCCGGCCCCTTGATGTAGCGCATGATTTCCTCAACTGTAATGTCCTCGATGTTATCCCAATCCTGCAACATCATCACCAGCGCGTCCACTACTTCGCCAAGATTGTGAGGTGGGATGTTGGTGGCCATGCCAACCGCGATGCCGGATGCTCCGTTCACAAGCATGTTGGGGATGGCTGAAGGCAGCACCAGGGGTTCCTGTAGCGTACCGTCGAAGTTATCGATGAAGTCAACGGTGTCCATGTCGAGCTGTCTCAGGATTTCCATCGCGGGGTTGGAGAGCCGGGCTTCCGTGTAACGCATGGCAGCCGGCGGGTCACCGTCTATACTGCCAAAGTTTCCCTGCCCATCCACCAGCAGGTATCTCTCAGAAAAGTCCTGTGCCATTCTCGCCATGGCTTCGTACACGGCTGAGTCACCGTGCGGATGATACTTTCCAAGCACTTCACCAACAATGCGGGCCGATTTCTTGTGCGGTGTGTCTGCGCGGACGCCCATGTCGTACATGGCGTAAAGGATGCGCCTCTGGACGGGCTTCAGGCCGTCCCGCGCGTCCGGCAAAGCCCGGGCAACGATGACGCTCATCGCGTAATCGAGATAGCTTTGTTGCATCTCGGTGTTGATGTTAATTTTTTTGTCAGCGGTATTACTCATATTCCGCTCCCTGTCTGCGTTGAATTTGTGGAAATTTGAGACCAGCCATAATTTCGGCATAACTATAGCATAAAAAAACCCGGGCTGGTCAACCAGCCCGGGTGGCATTTTCAGTCGCGCAAGGCAACTTTACTCGTCAAATTCAGAGTCCTCATCGTCCTCACCGAGGCTATCAGCGAGGTCTTCTAGGTCCTCTTCATCTCCAAACAAATCTTCATCCTCATCGTCTGCCATGTTTTCAAACATGTCCAACTGATGTGGGTCGCCTTCCTGTCCGGCCACGACCTCAGACTGGGTTTGTCCGGCAAACCTTTCAGGGTCAAACGCGGTACCGGCAGGAATTAACTTGCCGATGATGACGTTTTCCTTGAGCCCGTACAGGGGATCTTCCTTGGAGGCAATCGCCGCACCCGCGAGTACCTTGATGGTGTGTTGGAACGAAGCGGCCGAGAGGAAGGAGTCCGTGCTCAAAGATGCCTTGGAGACGCCCAACAAAATTTCAAGAAAACGGGCGGGACGCAGACCCTTGGCGGCCAGTGTCTCGTTGAGCTTGAGGATTTCAAGCCTGTCAACCAGGTCCTGCGGCAGGAATGAAGAATCGCCCGGCCGGGTGATTTGCACCTTGCTCAGCATCTTGCGGATGATGACTTCAAAGTGCTTGTCATTGATGTTCTGGCCCTGGGTGCGGTAAACCTGTTGAATTTCTTTCAGCAGGTAAAGCGCGGTCGCTTCACGTCCCTGGATTCTCAGGATAGTGTGCGGGTTCAATGAACCTTCGGTGATTTGTTGCCCAGCCTGGACCTTTTGGCCTTCCACGACGACGAGGCGTGCCGTGGTTGGGATTTCATAGTCTTCGCTTTGGCGGTTTTCGTAAGAAATTATCACCTTGCCATCTTCCAAACGGACCCGGCCACCACGGCTGGTCACAATTGTGGCGTCATCATGCGTCGCGAGGACCTCATCCTTTTGAACCTCAGACTCCTCGGCGACCTGGATGGTCCATTCTTCCGGGATGTCATAGGTGTCCGAGATCATCTCGCTGGAGTCGACCCGGGCAGTACGCTGTTCCGGATTTTTTTCGGACCGGATGAGGTGCACGGTACCGGCAATCTGGCTGATGATGGCTTCGCCCTTCGGCATGCGACGGGCTTCAAACAACTCTTCCACGCGTGGAAGACCGGTCGTGATGTCGCCGCCGGCGGCAACACCACCGGTGTAGAAGGTACGCAGGGTCAGCTGTGTACCAGGTTCACCAATGGACTGGGCGGCCACAATACCCACCGCGGCACCCATTTCAACGAGTGAACCACGGCCCAGGTCCATACCATAGCACTGGGCACAAATACCGTGCACCAGTTCACAGGTCATAGGCGAGCGTACGAATACATTCTGGATGTTGGCCTGGACAATCTTGCGGGTCATTTCCTTGTTGACAATATCGTTGCGTTCACCAATAACATCACCAGTTTTGGGATCATTCAGGCGGGCAGCTAAAACACGGCCAAAGATTCTATCGCCGAATGGCTGACCAGCCACGTCGTCCGCCGCATTTACCCAAATGCCTTCCTGGGTGCCGCAGTCGTGGTTATTGATGATGATGTCCTGGGCGATGTCCACCAATCGGCGGGTCAGATAACCGGCATCAGCCGTACGCAGAGCGGTATCAGCCAAACCCTTACGGGCACCATGCGTGGAAATGAAGTATTCCAACGCTGTCAGACCTTCACGGAAGCTGGAGCGAATAGGCATGGGGATGATACGACCGGATGGGTCGGCCATCAGACCGCGCATTCCAGCCATCTGTGAAATTGGGCTGAACCCGCCCTTGGTGGCGCCGGAGGTAGCCATCGTGGAAAGATTGCCATTCGGGTCGAGGTGCTGTTTGACAGCCTCACCAACCTTTTTGGTGGTTGCCTGCCAAACTTCGATGATGCGTTCGTTTTGCTCCTGCTCAGTCAGCTTGCCCCGGCGGTAATCCTTTTGTACCTGTTCAACTTCCAGGAGCGCTTCCTGGATGATGGCGGGTTTCTCGGGCGGGACGGTGATGTCCGCGACGGCAAGGGTTGAACCGGATTGTGAAGCATAACGGAAGCCAATGTCTTTGATGTCGTCAGCAACCTTGGTCGTGGCATCCTGGCCGGCAATGTCATGAATCTCGGAAATCAGGTCCCTGATGCCGCCCTTTTCCAGGGTACGGTTAAAGAACTTGATTTTTTCCGGCAGAATGTCATTGAAAATGGCACGTCCAACGGTGGTATTGATGATGCGTTTCTCTTCCTGGGGAAGACGGTCGTCATTATCATCGTACCAGGTTTTCGTGAGCAATTTAATCCGGGCGTGGATGTTGACCTGGCCCAGTTGATAGGCAAGCAGTACTTCTTCACTACTCCCGAAGACGCGTCCATCACCCTTTTGCGGCAGGCCCGGGTCAACGGTCAGGTAATACACACCAAGAACCATGTCCTTCCCTGGGGAAATGATGGGCTCGCCACTGGCGGGTTTGAGCAGGTTCTTGCTGGCCAGCATCAAGTCGCGTGCTTCCTTGACGGCATCATCAGACAATGGCACATGAACGGCCATTTGGTCACCATCGAAGTCGGCGTTGAAGGCTGTGGTCACCAGGGGGTGCAGTTGAATAGCACTTCCCTCGATGAGCACTGGCTCAAAAGCCTGGATGCCAAGGCGGTGCAGGGTTGGGGCACGGTTGAGTAGTACAGGCCGGTCGTGAATAACTTCTTCGAGCACTTCCCAGACTTCCGGTCGATTGCGTTCGATGAAGCGTTTGGCGCCTTTGATGTTGCCGGTATAACCCATCTTGTCGAGGCCGGCAATCACGAAGGGTTTGTAGAGTTCCAGGGCCATGGTTTTTGGCAAACCACATTGATTCAGCTTCAGATGCGGCCCAACCACGATTACTGAACGGCCGGAATAGTCCACGCGCTTGCCCAACAGGTTGCGGCGGAAACGACCTTTCTTGCCCTTGAGCATGTCGCTGAGGGAGCGCAGTTCCCGGCGGCCACGACGGGAGAGCATCCGGCCGCGCTGGGAGTTGTCTATCAGGGAATCGACGGCTTCCTGCAGCATGCGCTTTTCATTGCGCACAATCACGTCCGGTGCGCCGAGCTCAAGCAGGCGCTTGAGGCGGTTGTTGCGGTTAATCACACGCCGGTAGAGATCATTCAGGTCGGAAGTAGCGAAACGGCCACCATCCAATTGAACCATGGGGCGCAAATCGGGAGGGATGACGGGCAGAACCGTCAGAATCATCCATTCGGGCTTATTCGTGGAACGGCGGAAAGCTTCCACTACCTTTAAGCGGCTTGTGGCTTTCTTGCGTTTTTGTTTACTCTTGGTGGTGCGGGCTTCCTGCCACAGGTCTTCAGCCAGGGCGTTCAGGTCCAGGCGCTTCAGGATGTCATAAAACGCTTCGGCGCCCATATCGGCCTTGAAGACATTGCCCCATCTGGATTTCAATTCGCGGTAGTGGGACTCGCTCAGGAAAGTGAACGGCTGTAGTTCGTACAGCTCGTCACGTTGCTTCGCGTTTTCGGTTTTAGTTGCTGCTTCCTGGTCATCCAACTGGCCACGGATGCCATCCATGACAATTTCGGTTTCCGCGCGGATGGTCTCTTTCTGGATTTTGATGGCTTCCAGTTTCTGCAGTCGTTCTCCCTTGAGGTCTTTCTCAAGGTCTTCCATCCGGTCTTTAACAATCTTTTGGACCTTGGTAACGTGTTTTCCGGAGACTTCTTCACCGGCATCCACCACAACCTGTTCCCCGCCATCCACCGCGAAGGTGATGGGTTTGCGAACGGTTTTACCCAATTTTTCGTTCAGTTCCCTCTCGAGCCGCTGCCCTTCAGCAATCACGGGTTCGAAGCGGTTGGCCACCTGTTCATCATATTCCAGGTTGATGGTTTCGATTGAAGCGTCCAGTTCACGCAATTGGCGGTCGCGTTGTTTCTTATTTTCCGCGATTTGACCGTTGACTTTTTCAATCAATTCACGCTCTGAAACGCTAATTTCATCCTCCAGGCGTTTGAGGGCCTTCTGACGGGCGTCCTCATCAACGTAGGTGACGATGTATTGGGCAAAATAGAGAACCCTGTCCAGGTTCCGGCGGGAGATGTCCAATAACAGGCCGAGGTACGAGGGTATCCGGCGGGTGTACCAAATGTGAGCCACGGCCGCGGCCAGGTCGATGTGACCCATGCGTTCGCGACGAACAGCAGACTTGGTCACTTCCACGCCGCATTTGTCGCAGACAATCCCCTTATATTTTTGATTCTTGTACTTGCCGCAGTAGCACTGCCAATCCCGGGTTGGTCCGAAGATGGCTTCGCAGAAGAGGCCGTCTTTCTCTGGTCGTAATCGTCTGTAGTTGATAGTTTCGGGTTTAAGCACTTCCCCATAGGACCAGCTATGAATCACTTCGGGTGAGGCCAGGTTGATGCGCAGCGCTTTCATTCCTATTGTTTCCACTCATGCCTCCAGCTCATTAAGAGGGATTATTAAGACACAAAAATCCCCTGAGAATAGCTTTCCCAGTTGATTATTGAGCTCTTCGTTAATTTATGCAAACAAACATTATAGCGTATTATTACGTTCAATGTCAATAGTGAGATTGCGATTTCCCGGTACTAATATTTTTTCATCGGGATGTCCAGGTAGAAAGTGCTGCCGACGCCCAATTTACTCTCGACACTCACTTTTCCGCCGTGCCGTTCCGCCGTTGATTTCACGATGGAAAGCCCCAACCCCTGCCCGCGGTTTTCGATGTTCATGTCGTCATCGACATGGAAAAAGCGTGTGAACAGCTTGGGCTGATCCAGTGGCGCGATACCTTTGCCATGGTCCTGCACGGAGAAGTGCACCCACCGATTGTCATTTTCGGCCTTAATCAGCACCGCCCCACCCCTTGGGCTGAACTTTATCGCGTTTTCGATCAGGTTATAGAGTGCCTGCTGGAGCATGACCTTGTCCGCCATCATTTCTGCCTTTTTCAGTCCGCCAAAGTCAGTGTGTAAGGTAATCCTTCTTTGTTGGGCCTGCAGGTCGAGCAAAGCGAGCGTTTCTTCCACTAACTCCTTGGTATCAAATGTGGCGTACTGGAGCGCCTGGGAGTTGTCCATTTGTTCCAGGCTCAACACCTTGTTCACCAGTCGGCTCATGTTCTCAATTCCGGATTCTATCCGGCCGACATACTTTATCTGTTCTTCACTCAGGTTGCCAATGTTTTGCAACAACTTGGCATACCCTTTCATCAAGACCAGGGGTGAGCGCAGGTCGTGGCTGATGTTGGTCACAAATTCGTTCTTTTGGGCATTCAAGCGTTTTAGCCAGCCCGTATCTCTCAAAAGCAACAGCGAGCCCTGTTGTTGCTGGCCTTTCATGATGGGATACGTGGAGGCTTCGTAATCCTGCCCCCCTGCCAGGCTGACCATTTTGCTTGTTGGTTGCTTGGATTTGTCTCGTAATAGGTTGGCAATCTCGGTGGAAGGCACTTGGAGGTTTTCAGAACCCGGTTGAGGGATGATTTCGTTTTTGGATAAAACAGAACTTGCGGCCTGGTTGGCGTGAATCAGATGCTGGTTCGCGTCAAATACCATCAGCGGCTCAGGGAAGGCGTCAATCGCGTCCTGCAGTTGTTCGTTCTCAGTGCTCAGTTTCAGTGTTTTCTCTTTGGCACTCAGCACCGCTGACGCGCGGTAGGCTAGCTGTTGATAGAAGTTGATATCGTCTTCGCTAAACCAGTGATTCTGCTCAAACCCCACCCAGAGGATACCCCGTGAAATCCCGTCCTGGCGTAAACGGAGCGCGGCGATGGATTGGGGGATGGGGGTACCGGTATCAAGGCCAAAATATTGTTCCTCTTTGAGGTTGCTGAGGATGAGCTGCTCATCAGCTGCCATCTTTTCCAGAATCATGACGTCCAGGTAGGCATACACCCGCGTGTTTTCACCCTGGCCAATGCGTAAACGCATCAGGGGCGTGGCTTCATCTGCTTTTTGCTCCGTTAGAATTAACCGCGCGGACGAGGCTTCCCGGCCCAAGGCTGCCCGCAGGATGGCGGAAAGTACGAGATCATTACCTTCCTTGGTGTAATTGGCCGGGTCCAGGGAGAGTAAACGGTTTTGCGCGTCACTGCGCTGCCTGAGGGTTTCCCGCAATTGTTCCAGCGCGTGGAAGAGGATGAGTTCTTTTTCGTTCTCGGGCTTGGCTGCCAAAGGTTTGTCGAAATTTCCCTCGGTGAGCGTTTCCACCTGGTCAACAGCCACCTGCAATCCATTGGCTATAGGTTGAGGATTGAGAAACGTTAAAGGTTGCCACTCGGCTTTCATCCAGCAGCTAAGTGCCTGTACAGCCAGGGCGGCAATCAAGCCACCTGGGAGCACGACAAAGAGCTGAAGAAGATACTGATTTAGGATTGCATTGAGGTCATGCAGACCATAGGCCAGTGAAATGGAAAAACGTGCCACCAGCATGACGCCGGCAATGAATCCCAGGGAAATTAATGCGTCTGAGAAAGGTGAATTCTGTGAGTTAAGCGCGCCCCGATGCAGCACCCTTCTTTGGCGAATGCCAAAAAACAAGACAAAACCCAGAAGGTAAAGGATGATAAAGGGGTCCTGGTGGAAGGCGGCAGCCTGTAAAACGCCCGTCCCAGTTGCTACGAACAAGGCCGGCACCAGGCCGATAAGGCCTGTGGCTGCCAGCAACGGAACCAAACCAAGCAGAAACGCGGTGGGGGTGATGGTTTGGCCCAGGCTGGATGTAATCTGACCCTCAAAGGGCACTACCGCGCTGAAAAAATTAAAAGGAAGCACAAGCAGCACCAACAGCGCCAACCACTTCCATTCCCGCTGGGTCCAGGTCAGAGGAATTTTGATGATCTTTTTTGCCGCCAGGCCGCCCAAAACAAGTAAAACCAAAGCCAATAGAATCAACGACGCCTGACCAAGCGTCATTCCAGGCTGTAATGACTGGGGGGAAAGAAACGCAAATGAAAGGTTCATACGACCTTCAAATTATAGCATGCGCGCCTTTCCAAAAGGCTGGAAAAGGTCACCGAAGTGTTTGTTTATCTTCGATGATGGCCAGGATGGTTTCCACCACACCCTGCGCGTCCAGGTCGTCCGTGTTTATGATGAAGGCATCCTTGGCCGGCTTCAGCGGAGCAAGTTGACGGTTGGAATCGATGTTATCACGGTGCAAGAGCAATTCGAGCACATCCTCCAGGCGCACATCCCTACCTAGGGCTCTTTCCTCTTCATATCGGCGCTTGGCCCGAACCATGGCTGAGGCTTTCAGGAATATCTTCAGGTCTGCGTTTGGCAAGACGACGGTACCAATATCCCGCCCCAACATGACAATCGGGCTTCGCTCAGCTATCCGGCGCTGTTGCAAAGTCATCGCGTCCCGCACACCAGGGAAGACTGAGACCTCCGAAACACAGGCATTCACTTCCCGGGTTCTGATATCCCAGGTGCGATCCGCGCCATCAATCAACACGTCAAATTGCCGCCCATCCTGCACCGAGGGTTCCCGCACGTCAATATCCGTCACCTGGGCCACCTGCGTCACCGCGACCTCATCAATAGGAGATATGCCGAGGTCCAACACTTTTTGTGCCACCGCGCGATACATGATGCCAGTATCCAGGCAGATGTAGCCCAGCTCCTTGGCCAGCAGCAAACCAACCGTGGTTTTGCCTGAAGCCACGGGACCATCAATGGCGATTGTGTGTGGGACGTAAGGTTTTTCCGATTGATTCATTACTGGTACGCTCCTGGGAATAAATCTGATCTCACCCAAAGAATTATCTCATTATCCTGGGTCAGTAAAGGCGCGCCAAAAAGTGAACGCAGATAATTCCCCCATGCCATCCCCGCCCAATCCATTGAAAGTGTACCGGGAATACTCAGTCCCCGGTAGGTGTTCGCGAAAGAGGGTTGCGCGTCGCTGCTGGTTAGAATAATTTCCGGATCTCCTGAGATGCTACTGGAACCCAACAAGGGTTGTTGGTCAAAATCCCGCAAGAACCACGCGCTTCCGGGCAAGGCAGAATCGATAACCAAGGCTTTGTCGTTCTCGACCTTGAGCTTTCCCTCTTGTTGTAATTCTGCCAGGATGGAAGGGAGAACGTCTCTGGGCAGCACTAACGCTTCGCCCTGGGTAAGCAAGGCTGCCTTATCCGCTTTTGCGTACAGGCTGTTGAAGGTTGTAGCAAGTAGTATCACACCCAGAACCACAAAAAGCGAGGCTAACGCGCTTCGGTTGGCAAGCTCCCGGGACCAACCCACCCTCACCAATACAAACGCCAAAACAAGGATGACAATCCCCGCCAGCACAGCCAGCCAGGCCTGGAGGCTTGCCCCGGTGCCATAGGGGTTGGCAATAATTGAGCGCAAGGTTATGCCCGTGTAAACGGCCAGTGTGATAAAAAATAGGGTCAGCGCGACATATTCAAAACCACGCACTTCGGAAGAAGGCATCATTCGCCCCAAACCACTGGAGACCACCCACCAAAAGTAAGCAGTCAGAAAGACGATGAGCCCCACATCCTGCCTGGAAAAGTACAGGCAAAAGAGGAACAGAAAAACCAGGAAGGCATCCATGAAAGGTCGCGTTGGGCTTGGTGAGACTTTGTTTTTTTGTGAGGAAACCAGTATTAGGAACAACACAGGCACTATGCTATACGCAAGCCATGTATATATCGGCAGTCCAAATGGCAGCTTGAAGATCCCGGCACTTAACTTAAATAAATCCGCCAAACCTTGGCCCAGGCCGGAGATACCAGCCGGATTGCGCAGGCAGGAAGTGCTAATCATCAAAATTCCGAGGGCAAGGCTAATCCAAAACCGCAGCCAGCCCTCATTCCCCCATTCCAAATAGGAGAGCAGCCTGAGGGGTTCATGTTTCAACAGAGTGAACAAGAGCGCTGCCAGGGCCAAAGCCAGGAAGACTGGCCAAACCCAATATCCGCTCAGCAAGCCAAACGCCAGCGAGATTCCACTGATGATGGGCTGCTTCTTTTCTACAGCAGTGGCCAGCCACAACACCGCAGCCAACGCGATGATTGGGGAGACAATTTGACGCGAGAAAATGACAAGCAGAGGATCCAGGGTGAAAGCCAGGGTTAGGACGACCACGCTCGCTGGCTGCAACCGGTGCCTCCAAATATACGGCAAGATGATGAGGCTGCTGCCTGCCAAAACCGGGACGATGCGTGCCCAGAAGGCGGTATCTTTGGCCAGAAAAAAGATCAGGGATGTAAGCCCCAAGTAAGCCGGAACACTTCCGGAACCAACCCGGGCGCCCTTTGAAACCTGGAAAGCCAGCGCGCCCAGCACGCTTTCAGACGCCGTGAAGGAAACATCAGCAAGATGAATTAAGCGAAGTCCAAAACCCAGGAGCAAGGTAGCAATAGCAAACAAGAGCAGGTTCTCCTGCCTGAAAAGTCTGTCCCTTATGCTAGCGTTCAACTCGTTCATCACGGCTGTATCACTTCGTAAATGCGTGTATTGCCATCCTGGAATGCCAGGTGCAGGTTGTTTTGGAATTTGGCTTCATCCACCACGTAGGTGCTGAACTCCATCTGTCCAACGACAATGTAGCGAATATTATAACTGTCGATAATCGCTTTGGCTTTAGCCCAATCCTGCGTGGAATACAGCTTGCGGATGTCGTCCTGACGCGTGCCCATTTCCTGGTAACCACCCCGCCACTGGGATTCGTGGCCAATCCAACCCAGGACTGTGGGCATGCCTGAGAAGGCTGAGATTTGGTTGTAGGTGGTGTAACTTCCACCGGTATCCGAGACCGCCTCAACCATCACACCCAGCGGTGCCTCAGCCAGCCACTCGGCGGCTGCCATTTGCGTGGGAATGGTTTGGTTGAATCCATGCTTGCCATCCAGACTGATGCCCGTGGCTGGCGAAAAACCTTCCGTCTTGGTCCAAATTTCGAGCACGGGGTAAATTAACCCCGCGGCAATGCCAACCAGGGTGACCACACCAAGCGCCCTCTGCCAGTTCTTTCGTGCCAACTGGGTGAGGAACCATGCCAGGAAAACCCCAAGGATCCCGGCCATGAGATAGTCCGGCAGACCTGAAAGTGCGCCTGCCTTGCCTCCTAAATTGGACGTCTTGGTTATCACAAACAAAACCAGCCCGAGGATGGCAATCAGGGCAGGGAAAAGCGTGTCCACATTCAACCACTTTTTCCCCCCGCGCAGCAAAGTGACCAACGCGTAACTGCCCGCCAGAGACCAAACAATCCAGGCTTGGAAGTAAAACTTGAAAATCGTGTTCATCCGGTTGCTGAACTGATCGCGCAAATAGACAAATTCCGGCGCGAGCGTTAGCAAAGCTCCTAGAAGGATGAGGAAAAGTACAAAGTAGTGTTCCCCGAAAGGAACCGCCTGCTTGTGAATTTGCTCTTCGGGCGAGGCTATTGGCTCAGTTCTGGCCTTTTTGTCCTTTACCACAAGGCTCAAACTGGCCCAGATGATGATAAAGAGTGTTATCCATGTTCCTGGAGCTTTCAAACGCGCGATTAAGGCACCCGAAAGCAAGGCGGGGATGGATGCCGCGCCCTGCAAACCGAGGAACAAGGCCTGCAAACCGGGCAGCCTGCCACCCAGCCAGGCCAGCGCCCACGAAAAAGCGAAGAGGCCCAGGAAGAGAAGCGAGGTCAACAACAACCCTCTGCGCCATCCCAGGGATTTGCGATGACGCCAAACCAGCATTGCCAGCAGGCAGAGTAACGGGACGAGGAAGGGCCCGAACATCACCCAGAAATTTTTACCGGGTGTGAAGAACGCGATGCTCGGCAGAATGCCGCCTGCCTGCGAAGCAAAACTGAGGAAAAACGGCAAATAGAGCAGAATGCTCAGGAACCCGCCGGCTGCGCAGAGTATGAAAAATTCCTTGATTCTCTGCCCCGCGTATCCCAACTGCTGGTATCGCCGGTAACAAAACGCGGCCACGATGAGCACCAGATAGAATGGAAAATCCCAGGTGTTTAGGAAAGCAATTCCTCCCAGGGAAACCACGGCGAAAGCAGGACCAAACCAACCAAACGGCAAAGTCCATTTCCCCAGCTTGCTGGTGTCTTCCCATCCGCCAACAAACGCGTTGAGCGCTTCTGCAATCGCCAACAGCACAAAGGGCATGCTGAGCATATGGGGATGGATATCCGACAGCAGGTAAGTAAAGAATGGGAATTCATCGATGATTTCGAGCGTTGCCCCGTTTAGGGTCGTATCCTGTAGCACTCGGCTGCCTGCCCACCAACTCCACCCACCCCGGCTGGGTGCCCAAGAAAGCGCATTGGGCGGCGCGGTCAACTCACGCAGGTTAAGCCACTGCCAGAAAGCGGAGACCGGCTGACCATTGCCATTCGTGGTCCAGAACAAACCACGCGCATTCAGCACATCAAAGAGTCCATACCAGTTGGACACCACCAGTAAAAGCAGGGGCGCGGCGAGCGCCGCCAGGTACATCCAGCGCTTGGGCTCAACCCGGCTTCCATCCTCCTTGCGCAGGTTCAGCAGGTCAAACAGGATGCCATAGGCTCCCAACCCCGATAAACCAAACCACAGCGCGGAGGTGAGGTTGTAGGAAATGCTGGAAGCAACCGTGGAAAGCCGGCTTAACATCGCCACCATTAGGTAGCCAAAGTAATAATAGGAAATGCCATAGCCAGAAAGCCATGGGTCGTTTGGAGGGAAGGTAGGTGATTTGAGAATGGCGTTTACAAACGCTATCTCCATGAATTTTTCAGTGTTGACGATATCTGGATTCGTGGCGCGCACAAAGGCCCAGAACCCAAAGCCAAGCAAAAGCAACGCTTCCATGGCCAGCATGGTCTTCCATCGGTGAGAGAGCATCTCCTTCAAGACCCCAAAACCCAGTTTTTGCGCGACGAAATAGTTGATAACCCCAAGCACGAACAGGACCGCAATCTGACCCTCCAAATCATTGGAAAGCAACCCAAGCGAGACCAACAACCAATAAAGGCCGGCCCAAAGCAGCAACCCAACCGGGCGAATGAGGTGATACCCCCCAGAGGCCAGTTTTCGGAAAAGCCGAAACGTAATTGGCAGGTTGATCCAGCCAATCAGGAGTGTCAGAAAGAACCAAATCAGGACTTGTGTCATTGCTTACCTGACCTTGTAAATCACCGTGTTGCCATCCGTGTACACCGCGTCCCAAAGTATCCCGTTGAGTTGCGCGAATTTCGCGAGCGCTTCACCTGGATAATAGGCCTTTTCTTCCTGCCCGACAATAATGTATTTCACAGCATACTTGTCGAGGTATTCACGCACAAAAGCCGTATCCTGAGACATGTAAAACGCGTTTACACTATCCACACGCTGCTGCACCACTTCCGTTCTCAGGATGGCCCGTTGTTGACGCTGATGGTAATTCCATCCCACCACACCGGGCAGACCTGTATAAATTGTAAAGCGATTTCCCCATTGGTACTCGTAGGCCTGGGCCTCCAAGATGACCGGTGAGCCTTCCACGTTATCCTGCATCCATTGAATCGCGCGGTAGTCCTCAGCAAGGTCAAGTTCCACTCCGTTGGCATAGTACTTTGAGGTGGCCATGTAGGTCATGCCGTCCAGTGTGCGAGGCGCGTTGATATCCATGCGGTCGGTAATCTTGTCCAGCGTGCCAAGCAGGGGGAAGAGCAAGGTCCCCGCGATGAGGACCAATGCTGGCGTCTGGAACAGCACCTGTGTGCGCACCGTCCATCGGTGCTGTTCGTGCCACAAGGTCACAAAAGCGGTGCCCAAGGCCAGGGTGAAGAGTATCCAGGCCTGCAGATAGAGTTTGAACACCACGTTCATGCGGCCGATATCACCCACCAGGTAGACCAGCTCAACAACCAGGGTTAAGAGCAAGGCCGTGCCGAGCATGAACAAGGCGAGTCGCTTGCCATCCGGCAGATTGGGGCGCAGCAACAAGAGCAACGTCCACAGCCCCAACGGGACGACCACCAACGCGACCACCACCTTGCTAAAGAGCAGGAAAACCAGCGCGAGCCCAACCACGGCCGCGGCTCCCAGCAGGTAATGCTTGTAAGGCTCCCACTTTTTCAGCGAGGAAACTGGTGTGACGGCCATCCACTGGTAGGTCTCCCACAAAAGCCAGAAGAAGGCGAGGAATAGGATTAAGCCCCAATGGATGACATAGGACGACAGGGGTGTGCGGTCCCCAGCCCAAAAACCAATCCTGGTGTAGCCAGGGAAAAACAAGCTGTTAAACGGCAGATATAGCACCCGGGTGAACAAAACCAGCACCACAATGAGTAGCAGTGGCGTCAAGGCCTTTTCCTGCCAGGGTTTCAACCTGAGCTTGCCAATTTTTAGGGGCGGCAAATACATCCAGCCAACGTAGGCCAGGATGCAGATATTGAGTATCAGGAAGGTATAGTAATCCCAGGTGTTGGTTGGCTTGAGAGCCCCTATAATCATACCGCCGATGGTCAGGCCAAGCAGCGTGTTCAGCCATTTTTTGCGTCCGAGAGTAAAATGAGCGCCCTTGGAACGCAAGGCAGACAGCCCCCACGCGACGGCCAGGATGGCAATTGGCATCGCGATTAAGTGGGCGTGAAAATCCGCGTAAAGATAGGTGAAGAAGGGGAATTCAGTGATTGGGTCCCCGGGGATCGTACGGCTGGGGTTCCAATACCAGGAACCTTGCGCCACAGGCAAGGGCACTTTCTGCAGGTAAAGCGCCAAACCTTTGAACAACCAGCCGATTTCACGCATCAATCCAGCGCCTTCGGCCAACTGCCCGGCTGCCCCAAGGGTTTTTAACCCATCCACCATCAACTTAACCGTCCCGAGATTGCCGAGGAAACCGAGCAACGCGGCCGTGAAAAGCCCTGCCCAGAGCGCGTTACCAAACACTCTTGGCTTGCCATCCACCCGTAGGGTCTCTGGCTTACCAAAAGCTTTGTACAGGTTCCATCCCACGCCAAACGCGCCGCTAATCAGCAGGCTGTACCAGAGCGGCAGCATGATGTTGTAAGCCGTGGAGGGGATGACCCCCAGTAGCTTGATGGGCATCGCGATGATGACCTGTCCGTAATAGTAGTAATTGATGTATCCCCCAGCGAACCAGGGGTCGTATGCTGGAAAAGTGCTGCTTTTGATAATGGCATTCAGGTACGAAAAGTCCATCGGCTTTTCGCCTCCGCGCCAGGGGTGCCACAGGTCTGGGTTTTGGTACCTAATCCACAGAAAGATCCCAAAAGCCGCCAGGCTGACAACCTCGATGATCAGGTACTTCCGCCAGTTAGCCTTGACGTCACTTAAAAACACGCCCCTCGTGAGTAAAGCAGCGGTTAACCCCAGGAGGGAAATGGCCCCAAAGACCAAAACAAGGGTATCCCGGGTGATGAGAACGCCGGCCGAGCCAAGCCAAAAGCTGAACAGGGCCAACAAAAGGAAGCCAATCAATTTCGCGAACGGATAGCCTTGATCGTCCAACCCTGGCAAGGCCAGCCTTACCAAGGGCAACACAAGCCAGCCCAACACGCAACTGAACAGGTAGAAAACCAGGACTGCCAGGCCTTGATTTTGGTTCAAGATGGATTCACGGTTGAACAGGTCAGCCCAGGTGCCCCCACTCTGTTGGGTTTTGAGCTCTTGATCGGTTAGCATTAGTTGGTTGACCGGACTGTTTTTGCCGGCCTTGTAATCATCCGCCTGTTTTGCGGTGATGTTGACCACCTTGGTCAGGTCCACCGAGCCCAGGATGACCTTCAAATTATCTGTGCTGTACTGGGTGTTCTTCTTGAAAATTAGCGTCTTGGGATGGTCATAGACGGAGAAAGCTTCTTCCGCGAACTGGTCATTGATGGACAAGCTACCCAGGTTTGGATAGGAGGTGCCCGTGTAAACCAGGTCAAAACCCAAATCGCCCTGGTACATGCCGACTTCCGCGCGGTTGTAACACGTGACCAGGTCGGTTCCTTCGGGGCAACCCAACAAGCTGCGATAATACTGGCTGGTGAGGGGGTAGCGCTCGGGGACGCGGGTTGTGGTGCCCCATTGCCGGTTCGAGCTGATGAAAATGTAATCTGCCTGGTCAAGCACCTGAACGAATCGATCGCGCTTGGAAGCGTCATCAGGCCAGTACAACTCCAGGTTGAGGTCACCCCTAAAGATGCCACCGCTGTCCGCGTAGGGCACGTAGCCCGCTTTAGAAACCGGCAACGCGTCATCCCAGGAGGATTCAATCGCGGGGCCCACCGATGATATCGCGAGTTGCCCCGTTCCGGAGGTTAGCTCAAACGACACGTAAATATTCCGGGGTGTATCAATCACCAACGGCTTCTCAAGCGCAATGACGTACGAAACGCCTTTGCCCGTGCCCAAATCCGTGAAAACGCCAGTAATCTGACCGGTGGCGGTTGAAGCCACATCCATCCCGACCGGCAAAAGGCTGACCATCAGGGTTTTTTCTTTGGGGTCCTGTGCCAGGTCCACCAGGTAAGGCAACTCAACCTGGTTGATGGTCCCGGCCTTGAGCACACCCACTTCCATGCTATAAATGTGATTCGGCCGGATGGTCTCAACGATTTTTGGCAGGAAGACCGTCTGCTCATTTCCATCCAGGCCCTGGATGGT
>JAKOSR010000077.1 GCA_029777225.1 Chloroflexota bacterium | reverse complement strand
GGCAACTTGCTGGTATTGAGCGGCGAACGTAATATCCAGGTTTTCACTCCTGAAGGAGACTACATTCGCTCATATGGTATTCCCGCGGACGCGCCAGGTCAATTCATGAACCCATTTGATATCTTAGTGTCCCAGTCAGAGATCGTTTACGTTGCTGACAGTAACCACCAAAGAATTCAAACTTTTGATCTAAATGGCAATTACATGTTTGAATGGAAAATCAATCATGGCTGGGCACGCGGTCTTTCTGAAGATAGCGATGGAAATATATATGTGACCCAATCGGATTCGATATGTAAGTACTCAAATGTTGGAGAACTTCAGCTCTGCTGGGGAGAGCACGGTACTGAACCAGGTCAATTTATGTACGTACAAGATGTAATCGTTCAAACTGTCACGCTTCCTTCGGGAACGAAAGAATTAGTATATACAGTTGACAATGTGTCACGTATTCAAATCTTCATGCCTGATGGAACCTATCTGAGTGGGTTTCCTGTGGAAGATTGTGCGACCAGGCTAGTTGTGGATGCTTCTGGTGCAATTTTTGCCAAGTCCAATGCAGGTGGCGCCCTATACAAGTTCACTCCAGAAGGAGAAAAAATTGCTACGTACGATTGGGGGGGAGCAATTGAATTTGGATCTGATGGTTATTTCTATCTCGCAGATGCAGAAGTAAAACGCACTTATCGTGTGAATCCAGAAGATATGAGCATCGAAAAAACCTGGGTCGGTGAGTATGGGGATATCAACAATTTATATATTTATGTTTCAGACGCTTTCGATTTTTCCATGGAGGGGTTGCTTTACTTCGTTGATCCCTTAGATGCCAGGGTATTGGTTTTTGAACTCAAAGACAACGAAGCCATCCAATCCGAAAAGTCAAGCGTACTCCAGACCAGCATAGTGACTTCTGAAATCAATCTAATCCAAAATGGTGGCTTTGAAAACGAGCTGAATTCAGCAACCTGGACGTTCTACGGCGCTTTACCTTCGCAACGATCAAACGTAGCGCATACCGGAAATTATTCGCTACAGTTGGGCGAATTGTCTCACTCAGGGCAGGATTACGCCCAGGCTTATACGACTATTACCATACCTGAGGGCTTTGCTTTTCCTGAACTGAGTTTTTACTACCAGGTGCAATCGAATGATCCAATCGACCTTGCAGATCTTTATGTGGAAATTCAGGACGGGGTTGGACTGAACCATTTAACAAAAGTCATCCAGGTTGGGTCAGAAACCTCAAACATCCAAGGCGATTGGAAGCACGCAACGGTGAGCTTGAACGCGTATAGAGGCAAGACAATTAGGCTAAGCTTCATATCCCGCAATCGTATCGCCGCCTCTTCAGGCATCTTTGCGCTTATCGATGACGTCCAGATTACTTCAAACGCCAAATATGTGTTCCTGCCGCTTATTCGTCATTGAAGTTTGGGCGTTAATCTGAATCATGGCTGCCAGGTGCAACTAAACGCGCCATAATCTACCAAAATCTCAAACACTGGACTGATTTGTATAAGTAGAAATTATAAAGAATTCCAGGTTTCTCACACCCTGCAAGCTTTCGCAGTCCCTTTACCCGCTAGAAAAGTGACCAGAAAAATGATGGGGAATTGCTGCCATTTCTGTTTTGTTATCAATTCCTCTTGTTTTACCCAAGGCAATCGCGATTTACAGGATCAGCAGAGGGCTGGGAGGGGTCAGTCGCTAAACACCACCCGGGGGAAGCCCAGCGAGTTGAACAGGCTCAAAAGATATGCACGCGCGTTGGCATCAGCCTGGGCAAGGATGCCGTCGTCCAGGGCAGCGTTGAGGATTTCCTGCTCCGCGGCGGTACGGGCGGAGGTTTCCAGGTCCGGGTTGGCCTTGGTGAGGATGCCGGTTTCACGGTCATAGACGTAGGATTGGTTGTTATTGAGGGTGGCAACAAAGACCTCGGCGGGTGGGAGCGTTACGCGCAGGATACCATCCGCGTAGTTCATGTCCGTGGCGGCCAGGCTGGAGAGGTCCACGCCGGCGATGACATAGCCATGCGCCACAAAGAGCAGACGGTCGCCGAAGAGTGGGCCAAAGACGCCCTGGTTGACCTCGGCCGTGATGACCTTTTCCACGGTATATTGGATGGTTTCAAGGCGGGCAAGAGCGCGCACCTCGTTGACGATGGTGACGGGGTCGGGGATGAGGGTGGGGGTCGGGTGGAGGAGCTGCGAAACCTGGGTGCTGAGGCCGGCGTTGGCCTGTTGGAGGGGCTGGAAGGCGGCTTTGAATTGGCTTGAGAGCGAGGCTGTCAGGACAATCAGGCCAACCAGGCCGGCGAGGAGCACGGCAATGAGCAGGGCAAGTAGCAGGGGAAAGGGACGTTTTGTTGGTTCCATTGAGCTCTCCGGTGGTAATAGGATGGTTGGGGGTTAATCATATCAAACCAGGGAAGGGTGGTATGGTTGCGTGTTCCGTGGGATGGTAAAGGTTGGCCAACAACGAGCGAATTACTCACTTCCACCACAAGCGGTTAATACTTCTCTTCGTTTGGCATCTTCGATCCTCCTCCAAAGGAGAAGGCCTGAAAGTGGCTCATTTCCGCCCACCAAGCAGGCTCCAGTCTACATTTCGCACGTTTCATTGGTCATCCAAGTTTGCATAGTGCGTTCCGTTTTTGAACATACCAACACAGGCTCTCTGGTGCAATCAAAAGAATATCGCACCTTACCACGAATCGGCCCTGTGGGTCCACCAGCATAGACTTGAGGAAGTAGGGGTGGGTATCCGAAGGAGGAGGATTAAAAAAAGGGGAATTGTTAGCCCGCGAAAAAGGTGTAAAACCAGGCCGGGACGGCGAAGCCGCCCATCCCGAGGGCATGCACCAACACCGTCACCCCCACCAGCAGCACGACGCTGAAGGCAATGAGCACCCAGTCCCACCAGTGATACTGCAGGGCAAAGAGCCAGGTGCGCTTGCGCTGGCCAAAGCCACGCAGGTCCATGGCGTTGGCAATATCCTCGCTGGAGAGAATGGCATTCATCGTCAGGGGGATGAGCAGCGGCGCGATACGGGCAATCTTCTTGATGAGGCCGCCACGTACCTTTTCCAGCTCAAAGCCGCGGGCTTTTTGCGCGTCCAGGGTGACGGCGAGGTTGCGTGCCAGGCTGGGGATAAAGCGAAACGCCAGTTCCATCGTGTAGGCCAGGCGGTCCGGCAGGCCAAGCTTGCTAAACGTTGCACCGTAGGCTCGCGAGTCCATCGTGTAGGGGATGAGGATGAACAGCAATGAGATGCCGAGTATGCGCATCAGCTGGGAGATGGCAAACCAAAGCCGCTCCACCGTCAGGCCATAGGTGAGATGCCGGCCAAAAAGGCTGAAACCGTCCGGCCACACCAGTTGGCCACCGGGCGGAACCACCCCACCCGCACCGCCGCCGGTGATGATGGTGTTCACCACAATCATTGAAAAAAGCATGAAAGAGATCAACAGCCAGCCGCGCCGGGCGTCCTTCCAGGATACCCGCCCCATGGCGTACCAAACCAGGGCGATGGCAAACAAGCCGGCCAGGAGCTGCGGATTCCAGGTTTGGGTCACCGCGAACAGGAACGCGAAGGAGAAAATCCAGCGGGCGCGTGGATCGATATGGTCCATCGGACTGTTGCGGTAGTGGTAGTTCCAGGCGACAAGCATGGCGGTCCCAAGCCAGGCGGCGGCCTGCAGGAAAGAACCGCCGCCTGGATGTTGGAAGGGTGAGGTTAGCCTCTGCCGCTGCGGTTAATCACCGCGGCGAAAGCGACCATCAACAAGGGTAGCAGAACCAGGCCGTTGGCGATGTCGGTCAGGAAGGCGGGCAGGAAGTTGGCGACCAGCACCGTGTTCCAGTCCGCGCCGGAGACCCAGCGTTCGGAGACGGAGGCCAGGCCCATGCCCAGGCCGGAGCCCAAAATCACGGAGAGCTCCGCGAGCAGAATGGATTTGCCAGCCCGGTAGTTAACAATCAGGGCCGAGAACAGCCCGGGGAGCAGGCCGACGATGCCGTTGCCAAGATCCCACCAGAACCAGAAGCCGTACCCGCTCAGCAGGTCAGCCAGGATGTTTCCCACGAAGCCGGCAATGAAACCGACAATCGGGCCGAAGGCGATGCCAAAGAACATGGGGATGACGATGGCCGGGCGCATGGTGACATTGCCCGTGCCTGGCAGCTGCAGGAAGTTGAGTGCGTAGGTCAGCACAGCATAGAGCGCCGCGCCGATGGCCGCGTAGACCACTTCCCGGGTGCCAAATTTCCAAATTGATTTCTTTTCTTCCATAACACACTCCTCGATTAGATTTGGATTAATTAAACACTCGCGAACTGGCTGAGCGCCTCAGCTCGCAAGAACCTGCCTGTTTGAGGGAAATACTGCTGGTTCATCCGCAGCAGGGAAGTGGGCAGCACGCGCCAGCCGCGCAGCTGGTCCTCATCGGCCAGCACTTCGCGCGGGGAGCCGTCGGCCACCACCTGGCCATCGAACAACATCACCACCCGGTTGGCATAAATCAGGGCCAGGTCGAGGTCGTGGGTGATGAAGATAATCGCGTCAAAGCCGGGGGTCTGCAGGATGGTATCCATGAAGGCCTGGTAATTCCAATAATCCTGCCCGGCGGTGGGCTCATCCATCATCAGGATGCGCGAGCGCATGGAAAGCACCGAGGCGATGGAGACGCGCTTCTGCTGGCCAAATGAGAGCGCCAGCGGCGGCGTTGGCAGTTCGTCCTGCAGGTGAACGGTTTCGATGGCCCACTCCACGTTTTCGGCGATTTTGGGCTTACTGAAACCGAGGTTGGTGGGGCCAAACGCCAGCTCTTCGCGCACGGTCGGGGCAAAAAGCATCTGGGTAGGGCTTTGGAAGACGTAACCCACCGTGCGGGCAGCCCAGGCCACGGTGGTTTTGGTGGTATCCACGCCTTCCAGAAGCACCTGGCCGGAAGTGGGCTTGAGCAACCCAAGGGCATGCTTGACGGTGGTGGTCTTGCCCGAACCATTATGGCCAAGGATGGCAATCACCTCCCCGGCGCGCACGGACAGGTTGAGGCCGTGCAGGATTTCCGGGGAATCAGGGGTGTATCGGAATCGGACGTCGCGGAACTCAACCAGGGGTTGGCTTGCCGGGTTCAGGGCGGGCACAGCCGGCTTGAATTCGGGCAGGGGCTGGCCTTTGGCACGGCGCATCACCACGCTGGCAGGCAGCTTGATGCGCGTATAGTCGACCACGTCCATCAGGCCGGCACTATCGCCGGAATAGGTGACCTGGCCGTCTTCCATGTACACCACGCGCTCGGGCTGGATGGCGAGGACGTCCTCGACGCGGTGCTCCACGAGCATCACGGCCAGGCCTTCGTCGGCCAGGGCGCGGAAGGTTTGCAGGGCTTCATGGGCGGAGGCGGGGTCCAGGCTGGCCAGCGGCTCATCCAGCAGCAGGATTTGCGGCTGCATGGCCAGGACGCCGGCCAGAGCCACCTTCTGCTTCTCGCCGCCGGAGGTGTTGAAGGTTTCGTGGTCGCGCAGGTGCCAGATGCCCAGGCGTTTGAGGGCCTGCCCGGCGCGTTCAAGCATCTCGCTGCGCGGCAAACCCAGGCTCTCGAGGCCGAAACAAACTTCATTGAGCACATAGGTGCCCAGGATTTGGCGTTCGGGGTCCTGCAAGAGCGTGCCAACGCGCGTGGAAATTTGGGAAAGGCTCATTTTTTGGACGGACTGGCCATAGAGGAAAACATCGCCGTGTTTTTCGCCATGATAGCTGAGTGGAATGAGACCATTGATGCAGCGCATCAGGGTTGTTTTGCCGCAGCCGCTGGAACCAGCCAGCAACATCACTTCACCGGGGCGCAGGTTGAGGTTGATATCCCGCAGCGCCCAACTTTCGCGCGAGCGGTAGCGGAAACTCAGGCCGCGAACCTCGAGGGGAAGCACCAAGGTCTCAGGCATGCACACTCACCTGGATGGGGTCATCCAGCTTGAGCTGGCAGGCTTTGGCAGCACTGCCGTTAACGACCGCGATTTCGATAAAACCCTCGGAATCGGTTACGGCCACCAGGTCCCCCACCCCGGCGTGGCCATAGGAGGGCAACACGCCCTCCACGCGCTGGCCAGAAGGAAGGAGCAAGGTGAGCCGGGAGAGGTCGCCAACGTCGGCTACGCGCAGGCTGGTGGTGCAGTTGCCAAAAACATCAATCAGCAGGATGGAAGCCATCCAGCCATCAGCCGTGCGTGTGGGGCGGGGCAGCGGTCGGCGCACGGGGTCATTAATCCGGGTGCCCAGGTGGGCAAGCGGGACACCGGCCGCGAGGTGAGCGCCAGCCGGAGAGAAAATGTCGCGCCCGTGGAAGGTGGTGAAGACTTTTTCCAGCCAGTAACGCGGCTGGTCCAGGTGCACCAGCTCAATCGGCGCGCCGGCCTGCTCGGCGTCCTCCAGCATAGGGGTGATGAGGCCATTATCCGGTAGGACGAAAAACTGGTCGCCGAGGCGGGCCGCGATGGGCCGACGGGCGGTCCCCACCCCCGGGTCAATCACGGCGATATGCACGCTGCCGGCCGGGAAAAAAGGCGCCGCCCGCCACAGGGCAATCGCGCCGGAGCGGATATCCTGCGGGGGAATCTCGTGGCTGATATCGGCAATTTGGGCGTCCGGGGCGATGCTCCAGATGACACCTTTCATCGTGCCGACGAAGCCATTTTGGTTGCCAAAGTCGGTGGTCAGTGAAATAACAGTCATGGGGTCAAGGTTAACATCGCGGGGGGCTGCCGTCAAGAGAATTGACGGCTTCTGATGGGAAACTGGGGGCTGGGAGAACGGGGCAAAAGGGCGGGTATAATACTGAGTTCGCGGGCTTGTTATTTTTTTCGCGAATTACGATAAAATAGGTGCAGATTACTTAAAAGGACCTTTTTGATGAAAAAACCGAACTTAAAGCTCATCATCGGCATCGCCGTGATTGTTATAGCGCTTGGCTACCTGGTCATCTCCTCCACGCTATCCGGTTCACAGTATTTTATGACCGTTGAAGAGTTGCAAGCCCAGAAAGCTGAGCTGGTGGGAAAGAACGTGCGCATGTCTGGCGCGGTGTTGGGCGAGACCATTCAATATGACCCGCAAACCCTGCAGTTGAGCTTCCAGGTGGCGCAGATTCCCGGCGACCACAGGGAAATCGAGGCCATGGGCGGGATGCAAAAGGTGCTGGCGGATGCCGTGGCCAACCCAAACGCTGCCAAGATGACCATTTATTACAAGGGCGCGCGCCCGGACCTGCTGAAGGACGAAGCCCAGGCCATCATCACCGGCTCGCTGGACGCGAACGGGGATTTCCAGGCGACCGAATTGTTGTTGAAGTGCCCTTCCAAGTACGAGGCGGCGCTGCCCAAGCAGTAAAAGCACTCCCTGTTGGCTGTGACGGACTGAACCCCGGGCAAGGGGCGTCCCAGACGGGATATTGACGCCCGGGAGGTAGACAGGCCCGGCCGTACGGCAGCCCTGGATGGGAAATGGAAACAAAAACCATATGAGACAATGGGATAAACGGCTCCAACCAGCAGCTTATCCCTTTTTTAGCGAGGTTTTATGTATTATCTTGGATTAATCAGTTTCGCGCTTGCATTTGTCACTGCCCTGGCCGGCCTGGTTGTCGCAGCCCTCAGCCTGGCCCGGCGGGAGAAACAGCTCCCCGGGCTGGCCGTCCGGCTGACACAGGTTTCTTTTGGCCTGCACACGCTTTCCATCGTCGCAATGCTCATCCTGCAGGCCCTGGAAGACTTTACTGTGTCATACGTCAACTCTGTCATTAACCCGGCCATGTCGCCCATCCTGCGCATCACGGCCCTGTGGGGCGGGCAGGCGGGCTCCCTCTTTTTCTGGAGCTGGATTATCGCCCTGTGCTTCTTTTTGGCGGTTTCGGGCCGGCGCGGCCTGATGGATGCCTGGGCCTACGTGGTGGCCGCGGTCAACCTGCTGTTCTTCATCGGCCTGCCGCTGTTCCTTGAAAACCCGTTCGCGCGGGTGTGGGAACTGGTGGATGGCACGCTGGCTGAAGGCGTGTTCGCGCCCGCAGTGGGCGCGGTCATCTATCGCGGCCTGACCGGCGTGGGGCTCAACCCCCTGCTGCGCCACCCAGGTATGATTATCCATCCCCCCATCCTTTACATGGGCTTTGGGCTGTTCCTAATCCCGTTCGCGGTGGGGGTTTCCCAGTTAATCCGCCGCCAAAACGACGATGACTTGCTGGACAAGACGCACGCGTGGCTGATTGCCGCGTGGGTGCTGCTTTCAGCCGGGATCGTGTTGGGCAGCTGGTGGTCGTACGACGTGTTGGGATGGGGCGGCTATTGGGCGTGGGACCCGGTGGAAACCGCTTCGCTGCTGCCCTGGCTGACCAGCACCGGACTGCTGCACAGTTTGCTGCTCCAACGCAAGCGCGGCATCTTCCGCCGTTTCAACCTGGTGTTGGTGCTGGCAAGCTACCTGCTGGTGATTTTCAGCATTTTCATCACCCGTGCCGGCGTGTTGAGCTCGGTGCACGCCTTTAGCGAGAGCCTGATTTCCAGACCGCTCATCGTGTTCACCATCCTGATGGTGGTGTTCTCCATCGCGTTGTTGGTCAGGTCCTGGAAATCGCTGGGCAGCGGGTGGGAACTAAACTCGCTCATCTCGCGCGAAGCGCTGTTCCTGTATACCAATGTGCTGCTGCTCGGGCTGACGGTGGTGTGCCTGTGGGGCTTGGTGTACCCGCTGACCAGCGGCACGCTGGGCGGGCAGCAAATCACGCTGGACCGTGGTTTTTACGACCGCAGCACCCTACCGCTGTTTATCCTGCTAGTGGTGTTGATGGGCATCTGCCCCTTGATTGGCTGGAGTACTGCTTCGCTTAAGCGGCTGAAGAAAACCTGGTGGATCCCGGTGGCCATCGCGCTGGCCGGGGTTGGCGCGTTTTACCTGGCCGGCATCCGCGCCTGGTCCGCGCTGGTGATGTTCTTCATCGTCTTTTTGGGCCTGGCCGTGCAGCTGTTCCTGACCGCGCGCGATGCGAATGCGGTTGGGCCAGCGAAATTTTTCAAGTTCTGGTGGAAGCAGCGTGGGCGCTACGGCGCCTTCCTGGTGCACGCGGGCATCTTGCTCATCGCGCTGGGAATTGCTGGCACGGAAGTGATGGGCAGCGCCATCGAGGGCACGCTCATTCCCGGCGACCGGATGCCCCTCGGGCGCTACGAAATCGAACTTAACGCCGCCTCAGCCAACTACGACAACCCGGAGTACATGAACGTCGTCATCGAGACCACGCTCTACCGGGACGGCGAAAAAATTGCTGACCTCAAACCAGGCCAGCACATCTACATGGACAGAAACCAGTCCATCACCATCCCGGCGGTGCATAGCACGCTGCGCGGGGATGTGTACGCGCTGGTGCTGGGCTTCAACATGGACATGCCCTACGCGACCATCAAGTTGATTGACAACCCGCTGGTGAATTGGATGTGGATTGGCGGGTTCTGCCTGGTTTTGGGCGGCATCCTGGCCGGCACAGCCCGGCGCCCCGACCGGGAAACGGACGAGGATGAGACCGCAGCGGACTCCAAGGTAATTAGCTACGCGCAGGCCACCGGCCGGCGTGAAAACGGAGACTGATTTGACCCAACTGGAAGCGCGCGCCATCTCCAAGCGCTACGGCACCCAACGCGTGCTGGACCACCTGGACCTAGCCCTAAACGGCGGGGAAGTGACCTGCCTGCTCGGGCCAAACGGGGCGGGTAAGACCACGCTGTTGCGCGTGCTGAGTGGGCTGCAGCGCTCCCAGACCGGCGAATTGCTCCTGGACGGCGCGCGCCTGGATTTCCATCAACCCGACGCCCGGCGCCAGTTTGGGCTGGTGATGCACCAGCCTTTCCTGTATGAACACCTGACCGGCCCGGAGAACCTGCGCTTTTACGCGCGACTCTACCAGGCTGAATTACCGGAAGCCCAGCTCAGGCAACTGCTCACGCGGGTGGGCCTGGGCAAAACCCGTCCTGTGCCGGTGCGCTCGTATTCGCGCGGCATGAAACAACGCTTGACCATCGCGCGGGCCCTGCTGCACAATCCGCGCATCCTGCTTTTGGATGAGCCCTACACTGGCCTGGACCAGCAGGGTTGCCAACTGCTCAACTCGCTCATCGGTGAAGAACAGGCTAATGGACGGGTCATTTTGGCCACAACCCACGAACTAAACCACGCCCGCCAGATTGCCAGCCTATTCGCCGTGTTGACACGCGGCAAAATCGCGGCGCTCATCCCCAATGTTGGGCTGAGCCTGGACGATATCCAATTGCGCTACCAGCAAATCACCCAGCCCGAAAGCGTGGCAGCCGCATGAAAAACTGGCTGAAAACCGCGCTGACGCTGGTGTGGAAAGACCTGGTGCAGGAATGGCGCTCCAGGGACATGCTGACCGCGATGCTATCCTTCGCCGTGCTGACGCTGTTCATTTTCAACTATGCCATGGAACTCAACCCGGCCAGTCGCTCGGAAGCCGCGGCCGGCATCATTTGGGTGGTCATCGTCTTCGCCGGGACGCTGGGACTGAACCGCTCCTTCACCGCCGAGCAGGACCAGGGCTGTTTTGACGCGTTGGTGATGGCAGTGCCCGAGCTCTCGGTCATTTACGTGGCCAAACTCATCACCAACCTGCTGGTGATGCTGTTTTTGACCGTGCTGGTCATCCCGATTTACTCGCTGCTCTACAACCAGTCGCTGTTTATGCCGATGTTATGGCTGGTATTGCTGTTGGGGGCCTGGGGATACAGCGCGACGGGCACGCTGATTGCCGGCATGACCGTGCAGACGCGCATGCGCGACCTGTTGCTGCCCATTTTGCTTTTCCCCCTGTTGATGCCCGTGAACATGGCTGTGGTCAAAGCGGCCGGAGCAGTGCTGGCTGGTTCCGCGCTGAGCGGCTATGCCAGCTGGGTCAACCTGTTGCTGGTCTATGATATCATCATGACCGTTCTTTCCATACTGGTGTTTGAATATGTCATCCAAGAATAAACTGTTAACCCCACTTACCCTTCTCTCTGTCGTGATACTCCTGGCGGCCTTTGCCATGGTGATCTTTTACGCCCCGGTGGAACTGACCATGGGGCTGGTGCAAAAGGTGTTTTACTTCCACATGAGCGCCGCCTGGGTCGGGATGCTGGCCTTTTTTGTGGCCGCTGTGGCCGGTGGCTTGTACCTGGGCCGGCAAGACCTGAAATATGACCGGGTTTCCGCGTCCAGCGTGGAGATTGGGCTGGTATTTACTGCCATTGCGAACTTCACCGGCATGATTTGGGCCAAGCCCATCTGGAACACCTGGTGGACCTGGGACCCGCGGTTGACGACCATGACCATCATGGCCTTCACCTACATCGCCTACCTGTTGCTGCGGCGCGGTATGGACGACCCGTCCCGCCGGGCGCGTTTTGGGGCGATTTATGCCCTGGTTGGCTTTGCCAGCGTGCCGCTGACCTTCTTTTCATCACGGTTGCTCCGCACCATCCACCCCACCATTTTTGGGGGCAGCAGTGCCGACATGGCGATGACAGGGCAGATG
>JAKOSR010000076.1 GCA_029777225.1 Chloroflexota bacterium | reverse complement strand
GGGTTTGGTAATGTCATCACCTTTTTCACCCGAATAATTTTTTCAACCCGCGCGGCCCCCCACCAACCTGTATTGGAGATTGTGCCATGAGCCACACCAAGAAGGTTGCGGGTTAGTGTATGAAAGCCCGCCTCAATTCCATCTTTGAAGCCTTGCTGCCTGTTTTTGCCACGGTTGCCGCCCTGTTGGTGGGCGGAATCATGCTCCTAATCCTGAAAATCAATCCCCTGACTGCTTACAGCGCCCTCATCCAAGGCGCTTTTGGGAGTTGGAACGCCTTCGCTGAAACGCTTGTCAAGGCCACGCCCCTGCTGCTGGTCGGGATTGGCATTTGTATTTCTTACCGTGGCAACGTGGTGAACATCGGCGGCGAGGGGCAGATGATTATGGGAGCAATCCTTTCAACCTGGATAGCATTGACCTTCACCAACCTGCCTGGCTGGCTGATGATCCTGATTGGCATGCTGGCCGGCGTCGTTGGGGGGAGCATCTGGGGAGGCATCCCTGGATTGCTGAAAGCTTATTTCAACGTGAATGAAATCCTCAGCACGGTGATGATGAATGCCATCGCGGTGCAGATTATGAACTACCTGTTGCGTGGGCCGATGATTGACCCGGTGCAGGCAAAGGCCTCCTCTCAAATCCCGCAGACCGCGAGATTGGTGGAGGCTTACCGCTTGCCCAGGCTGGCGCCTACACGGCTGCATCTGGGATTGCTCATCGCGATTATCCTGGCGGTGATGGTGTACATCCTGCTGTGGCGCACCACGCTGGGCTATCGCATCCGGGCCGTGGGACAAAACCAGCCGGCCTCCCGGTATGGTGGCATTGATGTGAAGCGTTACATCGTGTACGCCCTGCTTTTCAGCGGCGCCTTCGCTGGCCTGGCTGGGGCGATGCAGGTTTTTGGGGTCAACTACCGCATGATTACGGACGGCTCGGCTACCGGTTTCACCGGGAATGCCGGTTTTAATGGGATTGTGGCGGCGCTCTTTGGGCAGCTGCACCCGTTGTTAACCATACCCGCCTCGGTGCTGTTTGGCTCGCTGCTTGTTGGCGCGAATTCGATGCAGCGCGCGGTGCAGGTGCCCTCATCGCTCATCACGGCCTTGAACGGCCTGGTGGTTGTTTTCGTGGTCAGCAGCGAAGTGTTGCGCAAGTTCCAGCAGCGCAGGCGCCTGACCGTGGCCGTGGATTCACCCCCGCCTGAGAGCGGGCAACCCAAGGCTATTGAGCCAGACGGAGAGCAACCATGATACGGGAATTATTCTCCGCGACGGTCATCATTGGGATTATTTCCTCCGGCATAAGACTGGCAACGCCTTACTTGTACGCTTCGATCGGCGAAATGTTTGGGCAGCGCAGCGGCGTGCTCAACCTGGGGGTTGAAGGGCAGATGCTACTGGGGGCCTTCATGGCTTTTTACGTGGCCTTGAAAACGGGCAACCTGTGGCTGGGGGTGCTGGCCGCCATGGGGGTTGGGGCACTGATGGGCCTGGCGATGGCCTTTGTAACCGTCAACCTACAGGCCACCCAGGGCATTAGCGGGATTGGCTTTTACCTGTTTGGCTTGGGCATGAGCAACCTGCTGTTCCAGAAACTCATCGGCACGGTTGAGACGGTGCAGGGTTTTCCACGCATCAGCCTACCCCTGCTCGGCAAGATACCGGTGATTGGCGATATCTTTTTCAACCAGAACATGCTGGTATACCTGGCTTTTCTGCTTGTACCGGCGGCCTGGTTCGTGTTACACAAAACCACCCTGGGGCTCAAAATTCGCGCGGTGGGCGAAAACCCCGAGGCGGCGGATTCGCTGGGCGTCAGCGTCAGCCGGGTGCGTTATTTCACGGTCATCCTGGGCGGCGTGCTTTCAGGGGTGGCTGGGGCGTCGCTTTCCATCGCGCTGCTGAACGTGTTTCAACAAAACATGACAGCCGGCCAGGGCTTCATCGCCGTCGCGCTGGTCTATTTTGGCGGCTGGCGGCCATGGGGCATCTTGGGCGGCGCGTTGCTATTCAGCCTGGTCAACGCGCTTCAGCTCTGGATACAGGTTTTGGGTGTACCAATCCCCTCCGAGCTGGCGGTGATGATGCCATACGTGCTCACTATCCTGGTGTTGACCGTTTCAGTGTCCAAGGTGCGCGGGCCATCCGCGCTGACCAAGGTTTTTGAAAGGGAAGGTTAATTTTCACTTTTAATCAAAAGAGAGGCCAATAGGAGACTAAAAAGACAAAGGGAAAACAATCGGCTCACCAATTTAGTTTACGTTTACTCAATTTATAAGGAGAAAAGATGAAAAAAATAGCAAGAATTACGTCCATCATCCTGATAGCGGCCATGCTGCTGGCAGGCTGTGCGCAGGCCGCCCCGGCAACACAGGAAGCGACCAAACCCCTAAAAATTGCCATTGTTTCACCCAGCACCATCAATGACCTGGCTTTCACCCAAAGCATCTACGACGCGATGGTGGTTCTGCAAAAAGAAATGGGCGCGGACAAGCTCGAGTTCGTGTATTCCGAAAACATGTTCGTGGTGGATGACGCGGCCGCGGCCATCCGCGACTACGCCACCAAGGGGTATGACATCGTTATTGCGCATGGTTCCCAGTATGGCTCCTCCGTACAGGAAATCGCCCCGGACTTCCCTGATACCGTGTTCGCTTGGGGAACCACGGTGGATACCTTCGGCCTGCCGAACGTGTTCGCCTATGAAGCCGCCTCAGACCAGGGTGGGTATGTGAATGGTGTCATGGCCGCCATGCTGACCAAAAGCAAGGTCATTGGCGTGGTTGGACCCATCGAGACGGGCGATGCCAAGCTCTACGTGGATGGTTTCGTGGCCGGCGTCAAGTCGGTTGACCCCAGCATCGATGTGCGCGTAACCTATATCGGCTCGTTCTCGGACGTGGCTCTGGCCTCTGAAGCGGCCACTACGCATATTTCCGCCGGCGCGGATGTGCTGACTGGTTCGGCTCAGATGGTGGTTGGCGCGATTGGCAAGGCCCAGGAAGCTGGCGCGTACTGGTTCGGCACCCAGGCGGACCAGGCGACCTTCTCGCCCAAAACCGTGGTTGCCTCCCAGGTGTATCACTGGGAAGTCATCCTCAAGCAGATTATCGCGAAACGGGCTGCCGGTGTGCTCGGTGGGGAATCCTTCCGCGCGAGCCTGGAAAACGGTGGCCAGGTTATTCACTTCAACGATGAAGCTGGAATCCCGGCAGAGGTGAAGGCCAAGGCTGAGGAAACCATCAAGGGGATTATCGACGGCAGCATCGTCATCCAGCTGCCCTAAACCATCGCAATGGACGTGCTGCGGGTACATCCCGCAGCACGTCAGCTTATAGGAAAACGCTATGACACCATCCGGCAGCCCATCCGCTGAAAAAGTAAAAATCCACACCTTGGAAATGATTGGTATCTCCAAGCGCTTCCCAGGCGTGCTTGCCAATGACCGGGTGGATTTTGACGTGCGGGCCGGGGAGGTTCACGCGCTGCTTGGTGAGAATGGGGCGGGCAAGAGCACCCTGATGAAGATACTCTACGGGATGTATCACCCCGACGCGGGCCAAATCGTGATAGACGGGCAGCCAACAGTTATCCCATCGCCTGTGGCGGCCATCCGCAAGGGGATTGGCATGATCCACCAGCATTTTATGTTGGTGCCCACACTGACGGTCGCGGAGAACGTAGCGCTGGGGCTGCCTTCCTCACGGGGACCGCTGACGGACCTTGAGCAGGTGTCCAAACGCATCCTGCAACTGGCTGATAAATACAACCTTAAAATTGACCCCAAAGCGCTGGTCTGGCAGCTGTCGGTTGGGCAGCAACAGCGGGTGGAGATTATCAAGGCCCTCTACCGTGGGGCCGCGCTGCTCTTGTTGGACGAGCCCACGGCGGTGTTGACCCCACAGGAAGTGGATGAGCTTTTCGTCATCATGCGCCAAATGACGCTTGATGGCTACGGCCTGGTGTTCATCTCGCACAAACTACACGAGGTGGTGGAGATTAGCCAGCGCGTCACTGTGCTGCGGAACGGGCGAAAGATTGGCACGCGACCCACCAGCGAGGTGACCAAGCAAATCCTGGCGAACTGGATGGTCGGACGCGACATCGAGTTCATTACCAGTTCCGCGCAACAGGCGGCAGGGGAGACGCGCATCGCCTTGGAAAAAGTCTGTTGTGATAGTGACCGGGGAACAGAAGGATTGTGCGACGTGAGCCTGGAGGTGCACTCTGGGGAAATATTGGGGTTGGCAGGAGTCTCCGGGAATGGACAGCGCGAATTGGCGGAAACCATCGTGGGGTTGCGCCATATTCGCAGCGGCAAGGTATTCCTGGATGGCAAGGACGTGACAGGTTTACAGCCGGGCGTGTTGACTGGGCGCGGGCTTTCATACATCCCTGAGGAGCGCATGAAGGACGGCATGATCCGCAACTTCAACATTGCCGAGAACCTGATTTTGCGCGAGCATCACAAGCCGCCTTTCTCGGAACACGGCTTTCTGAAAATGAGGGATATTGCCGCTCACACGGATAGGCTCATTAAGCAGTACCAGATAAAAACGCCTTCCCAAAAGACCCTGGCAAAGAGCCTTTCCGGTGGCAATATTCAAAAGGTTCTGCTGGCCAGGGAGCTCTCCCGCAGCCCGCGGGCCATCGTGGCCGCACAACCTACCCGGGGGCTCGATATTGGCGCGAGCGAATATGTGCATGAACAGCTGCTCAAGCAACGGGCGGATGGGACAGCGATTTTGCTCATTTCCGAAGACCTGGATGAAATCCTGGCCCTTTCTGACCGTATTGCCGTCATCTACGAAGGCAAAATCATGGACATCCTATACCGGGAGACAGCCACGCGGGAAGAAATCGGGCTGCTGATGGCCGGCGTGCACCTGGAAAACAAGCCGGCGGAAACTGCCATCGCGCCTGAGCTGTAAACAATCCATCCAGGCTTGAACAAGTATTATTACAAGTGGAGTTTCCCTGCCCAGGCGCCTGATGCGGGGAAAATTGGCTAATAAAAAAGGCCTGGCGGTTAAGCCAGGCTGATTGGTCTTCATGACAACTCAACAATCGAGGTAAAGCTCCACCTCGTAAGGATGGGGGCGGGTGTTGAAGGCACGGGCTTCCTTGCGCTTGATTTTGACCCAATGGCGCACAAATTCCTCGCTAAACACGTCGCCGGCCAGCAGGAAATCATGGTCGGCTTCCAGCTCGGCGCAGGCAGTCTCCAGCGAGCCGGGAATACGCTTGATACGCGACCATTGTTCCTCGGTCCAACTCTTCATGTCTTCAAAGGGGCCAAAGAAATGCTCGCGCGGATCAATCCGCTTCTGAATGCCATCCAGGCCCGCCAGCAGCATGGCCGGCATGGCAACATACGGGTTGCAGGTGCCATCGGGCGTGCGGTATTCAATCCGAACTTCGGCGGGGTCGGTGACGTACTTGGGCTGGCGGATGGCGGCGGTGCGGTCACCGGTACCAAAGAAGCAGCTGGTGGGGGCCTCAAAGCCGGGGGCCAGACGTTTGAAGGAGTTCGTAGAGGGGTTGGTGAGCGCGGTCAGCGCGGGGGCATGGGTGAGCAGGCCGCCGATATAGAACAGGCAGGTTTCACTGAGGTTGTTGTACCCGGCCGCGTCATAAAAGAGATTGCGGCCGTCCTTGTAGAGCAGCTGATGGAAGTGCATGCCGCTGCCGGCTTCGCCATACAGGGGCTTGGGCATGAAGGTGATGGTCTTGCCCATCTCGAAAGCCGTGGCCTTGGCGATGTACTTGGCCAAAAGGGTCCCATCGGAGGACTTGAAGATATTCTGCAGGGGTGGCTCAATCTCCGCGTGGCCCGGTCCACCGCCTTCGTGGTGGTGGTACTTCACCTCGCAGCCGAGGTCTTCCATGCGGGTGCATATCAGGGTACGCAGGTTGGAATTTTGGTCCGAGGGACCGCCCCGGTGGTAGCCCTGGCCGCGGGGAAGCAGGTAACCGTTCATGTCCTGGTTTTCTTCCCAGGTGCCCTCGGCGGCGTTGAAGTAATAGCTGCAGGAATTCACGCGGTTGTTGAAGAGCACCTCGTCAAAGACGAAGAACTCGTATTCAGGGCCCCAAAGGGAGCGATCGGCGATGCCGGTTTCACGCATGTGCGCTTCAGCGCGGCGGATGAATTCGCGCGGATCGTGGATGAAGTGCTGCTTGGTATCCGCCTCGTAGATGTCCGAAATGAAAGATAGCGTGGGGATGTCGAAGAAGGGGTCCACAAAGCCGGTGGTGAGGTCCGGGATGAGAACCAGGTCGCCGGAATTGACCGGTTTGAGGCCAACCGAGGAACCATCAAAGCCAACGCCGTCACGCATCATCTCCGGGGTGAAGTGCTGGGCGGAGATGGTGACATGCCGCCATTGACCGTAGAGGTCGCACCATTTCAGGTCGACCATGCGAATGGCATTTTGTTCAATAAATAGTTTGGCGTCATTAAATTGGGTAAACATGCATTCTCCTTTGCCCAGTATTATACAAGAGGGAGGCACTTAGGGGCAGGGGGAGTCTCAAAGCGCGCAAGGCCGGGGCAGGAGCCAGGCGCGTGCTATAATCAAGGGACTAAAATTCATAGGACGTAGCGAAGATGAGATATTTGATTACAGGTGGCGCCGGTTTTCTTGGGACGGCGCTGAGTAACCGGTTGGCACGCCAGGGACACAAAGTGCGCGTGTTGGACGATTGTTCGGCTGGCGACCCCGCCCGGCTACAGCCTGAGGTCGAATTTATCAAGGGTGACATCAACGACAAGACGCTCCTCTGGAAGCTGTTGCAGGATGTGCAATGCGTTTTTCACCTTGCTGCGCGTGTTTCCGTACCTGAATCCATCCTTTTCCCGCGCGACTACAACGTGGTGAACGTGGGCGGAACGGTTACGCTGATGGAAGCCATGCGGGACGCGAAGGTACGGCGGGTTATCCTGGTATCTTCCGGCTCGATTTACGGCATCCAGGAAAACATCCCCTACAAGGAAAGCTTTGAAGTGCACCCCGGCTCCCCCTATGCTGTGTCCAAGCTGGCAGCGGAACATTACGTCCGCACCATCGGCGCGCAATCGGGGATTGAGGCCGTCTGCCTGCGGGTTTTTAATGCCTACGGGCCTGGCCAACGGATTACCATGGCCAACCCGCCCATCATCCCCAACTTCCTGAAACACGCCCTCACGAATGGCTCCGTGGTCATCCATGGCGATGGTAAGCAAACGCGCGATTACGTGTACGTGGATGATGTGGTTAATGCCATGGTCAACGCCTCCTCCGTGGTGGGTGTGGACCAGGAAATCATTAACATCGGCAGTGGGGTAGAGACGAGCGTGCTCGAATTGGTGCGCCTGGTACGCCAGGTGACCGGGCAAAAGCCGGAGGAAATCTTTAACCCCTACAAGAGTGGGGGGTCCTCGCGCATGTGCGCGGATATAACCAAAGCCTACGAAAAGCTGAACTATCTGCCGCTCATTCCCCTCGAGACGGGGTTGCGTATGACGATTGAACGCGACCCGCAATTCGCGAGGTAGAGTGCCTGGCATCCTTCCACGGGAATTTTACACACGGCCGGCTCCCGAGGTGGCGCCGGCGTTGTTGGGCTGCCGGCTGGTACGGGTGCTGGACGGGGTGCGGCTCTCAGGCATAATTGCCGAGACGGAAGCTTACCAAGGGGAGGAAGACCTGGCCTGCCACGCCCGCTCTGGCCGGACGCCCCGCACCGAAACAATGTATGGCGAAGGCGGGCACGCGTATATTTATTTCACCTATGGCATGCACTGGCTGCTCAACGCGGTCACCTGCCCGGCAGGCACGCCAGCAGCGGTGCTCATCCGCGCGCTGCTGCCGTTGGAAGGCGAGGAACTGATGCGTGCCAATCGGCCAAACCAGTGTGGCACTGCCAGCTGGCTGAATGGCCCGGCCAAGCTAGTCCAGGCGCTGGCGCTGGATGGCCGGCAAAACGGCACCGACCTGTGTGACCCAGCGGGCGGCCTTTTCATCGAAAACGGCTGCCCGGTCGAGCTGGCGCGGGTGCGGGTTGGGGCCAGGGTGGGCATCCAATCCGTACCAGAGCCCTGGCGGTCCATGCCCTGGCGGTGGACGTTATTCTCAGAACTTTTTTGAGTTGTCATTAAATTCCAGGCTAACAAACTCACGCGCCCCGTTATAATGGTGCTCATACAAAGGATAGAAAGTAAACAAAGCATGTTCTCGAAAAAGAAAACAACCCCCAGCTTCAACGTGGAAGCCCCACATGAACGCATCACCTCCGTGATTGGCCCGGGGATTAACTGGCATGGAGACTTGCGTGGCCACGGCGGGGTGCGGATTGAAGGCACGCTGGAAGGCGAAATTGCCATGCGCGGCATGGTGGTGATTGGCGAGACCGGCAAGGTGACCTGCGAAACGCTTAAAGCCGAGCACCTGATTGTGGCTGGCACAGTGAACGGTAATATTCTTTGCCAGAAACTCGAAATCCGCGCGTCTGGCCGGATTTGGGGGGATGTGGTCACCACGTCCTTCGCGAGCGAAGATGGCGCGTTTCTGCGGGGGCAGATGCGCATGGAAGATAAAATCAACCTGGACCTGGATTTGCTGGCGGAGGCGCCTGACGCGGGAGATCCTGAACCTGAAGGTGGGACGCCTGAGGCCGACGCGCCGGTCAGCTAACCTAAGGCTGAGGGCATTCCAGAATGATGGTCACCGGGCCATCATTTTTTAATTCCACCACCATATGCGCGCCAAACACGCCGGTTTGGGTCGGAAGCCCCTGCGCGCGTAAACGGGCGGCGAAGTAATCCACGAGGGGGGCAGCCACTTCTGGCTTACCAGCCCCGGTGAAGGAAGGACGCCGGCCGCGGCGCGTATCCGCGAAGAGCGTAAATTGGGAGACCACAATCGCCTGGCCACCCACATCCAGGCAGGAGAGGTTCATCTTCCCCTCCTCATCCTGGAAGATGCGCAGGGTGGCAACCTTGGCCGCCAATTCCGCGGCGATGGCTTGGGTATCTTCAGGCCCAACGCCCAACAGAATCACCAGCCCGTTGACGATGCTGGCGACATCTTGCCCATCCACACTTACTTTTCCGAAAGTGACCCGTTGAATAACCGCGCGCATACTGCCCTTTTATCCTTTACGGAGGAATTATAACCGGCAAGCGCGGGCTTGCTGGTTTAGGGATAGGGGTTCACCGTGGTTGGCAGCGGGGTTTCAACCGGATAGGGTTCAGATGGAACTGGCTGCTGGGTTGGTTCCTGGTTGGGCAGGGGCGCGGGATGGGGGAACCACTCCGTGCTGACGCCGTCCGCAATCCACCAGGACATATCGCGTAGCCCGTAATCATAGAGTAAATCCACCCAAACTTCTGCGTTTGGCCCCTGGACTTCCAGCCAGCAAATGTCCACCGGGTAGAGCTTCTGTTCGTTGACCGTCATAAGCAGCCCTTCCACCTGCCGCATGGGCAGCTCGCGGTTAAGCGTGGCCAGGTCTGGCTCAACCAGCCGTATATAGAGCGTGTTCACGGAGGTGTCGTCCCTGCTCTCGCTGATTAGTTCAAAGCGCTCCACCGTCGCGGAACCCGGCTGAAAAGCCTGGCTGAGGTATTGCTGTGCTTGCGTGAAGTCCAGGGTGTACTGGCCGGGAGTTTTAGAGGCCTCAGGGGGGTAAAGAAAGTTCTGTTCCCAACTAAGCTGCTGACCGGAAGGGGATTCTATGAGCAGGATGTAGCTACCAAGCTGGTATTCCTCAAGGTTGAGCTGGGCGCAGTGCCACTGAACTGCGTGACGGGCACGTAGAATCATGGCCTTGCGCTCCGGGCTGTCCTGGGTATCAAAGGTGAGGGTAATCTCAAGGGTTAAAGGTGTCGCTTTGGCCACGCGCACACTCTGCAGGGGCAACCCCTCTGCCTGCAAGGCCTGGGTAAGCTTTTCGGCGACTTGTTTGGCTTTGTCCGCGTTGACGCTCCAAAAAACCAGCAGGGAAACCAAACCAACCACCGTGAGCGCACCAATAACCAGCCCAATTGCATTTTTCTTCATAATTTTCCTCCTTTCTTTCAGTATACAATTTTTTTCCAAATACAAGCAATGAGAGCCGTGAGCCAGGTATTCGGCATAAAAAAATAACACTGAAAAAAAACGGATGATTGGGGATATGGCTAAAAAAATAATGACCAGGAAGGGCATTCAGCTGTTGCTTCATGGGACAACGAACGTGGGCTCAGGGAGTAAGAAAAGGGCTCTGCCCGTTAATGTTTTTGGATTAAAATTATTGCATTCCAACTTGTAGCCAAAGGAGCGTTTGCCATGGAAATGAACCTGGTTTTGGGCGGTATCTGTATCATCGGAGGGTTGTTAACAATCATTTTCGGACTATTACAGGCGCAAAAAGCCAAAAAGGCCAGTCAAACCTGGTCCACAGCGGAGGGCGAAATCCTGGATTCCCATCTTCAGAAACACAGCAACCGCAGTTCCAGAGGCGTCTCCGTAACCACGTATTCCCCCGAGGTGAGCTATCGTTACACTGTGAACGGGCAGGTTTACACTGGCAACAAGTTTGGATTTGGCTCCGGTACATTTGCGGAAAAGAAAGCCAACGAGAAAATCGCGCCATACGCTGCAGGAACGAAGGCTACAGTCCATTATGACCCCGCTGAACCTTCCAAAGCGGTCCTGGAAACCACAGCCACCAGCAAAGGCAGCGCGGTGCTCCTGGGCGGCATGCTCATTGTGCTCGGCATCATTGTCTTTATCGTTTTGTAATTACACGTTGGCCGGGGGAGGCCCAAGCCAACCCCTCCCAACCCAGCCTGATTGACAATCACCAAGTTCCGGGGGGTATAATACCGGCATGTCATTGCCAGAAATGCCCGCGCCAACTCTCGTCGCCGACGCCGCTGGCCTGTCGGAGATGGTAAGCCACCTCAGCGGGCAGTCTGCCTTCGCGATTGATACGGAATCCGACAGCCTGTACGCGTATCACGAAAAAGTGTGCCTGATGCAAATCTCCTCGGAAGAGCGGGATTTTTTGGTAGACCCTTTCCGTTTTGAGTCGCTGGAAGCGCTGGGTCCGGTGTTCGCTGATGAAGGCATCCTGAAAGTTTTTCACGCTGGCGATTACGACCTGGCCTGCCTGAAGCGCGACTACCACTTCACCTTTGTCAACCTGTTCGATACAATGTTGGCGGCCACCGCGCTGGCGGAACCAAACCTGGGGTTGGCCGGATTATTGGAAAAGTACCTGGGGATTACCCTGGATAAAAAATACCAGCGTGCCAATTGGGGCGAGCGGCCGCTTAAGCCCGAAATGCTGGCTTACGCCCAGGCTGACTCGCATTACCTACTGCAGCTGCAGGCGGCATTGACCCCGCTGCTGGTCGCGAAAGGCCGGCTTGACATCGTGCAGGAAGACAGCAACGCGCTGGCCTGCAATTCCCAACCCCTCAAGAATCACACGGAGAATGTCTGGCGCATCAAAGGCGTCAAGGATTTGGCTCCGGAAGCATTGAGCTTGCTCCAGGCGTTGAACCACTTGCGCGAGGAGCTGGCTGAACAGCAGGACAGGCCGCCTTTCAAGGTTTTCAGTGACCGGGCGCTCATCGAAATTGCCCAGACCAAACCGAACTTCCCCCAGGAGCTCGACCTGTTGCCTTCGCTTTCAGCCGGGCAGGTGCGCCGTTACGGCAAGCAGCTGATGCACGCCGTTAACACCTGGCGGAAGAAGCCGGCCGTGGTAAAGCGCAGCCGGGTGGAGCGGCATTCAGACGCGGAAATGAAGCGGCGGGACTTGCTCTCGGAATGGCGCAAAGAGGTTGGGCTAAAGGAAGGGGTGCAATCCAACGTCATCCTGCCCAGGGAAATGCTCGAATATATTGCTTCAAAACCCATCACCCACCTGGAAGAACTGCGAATGCTGATGGCTGCCAGTCCGCGCCGGTTTGAACGCTACGGACAACAAATTTTTGAAGTATTACAAAGGAGAAAACCATGAAACTCCACATTCTCGGCGCGGCTCAAACTGTAACCGGCTCGATGTTCCTGCTTGAACACAACCAACACAAGCTCTTGGTGGATTGCGGTACGTTCCAGGGCAAGCGCGAGGAGACCTACCAGGTCAACCTAAACTTTCCCTTTAAACCGGCAGAGCTGGATGCGATGGTGCTTTCCCACGCGCATATCGACCACAGCGGCAATATCCCTAACCTGACCCGGCAGGGCTTTACGGGCCCGATTTACGCCACGGATGCCACGCGTGACCTGGCTGATATCATGCTGCGCGATGCCGGGCACATCCAGGAAGCGGACATCAAGTACGTCAACAAAAAACGGCGCAAACAAGGGCTACCGGATATTGACCCGCTCTACACCCAGCTGGACGCAATTGCCTGCATGCCGCAATTCAAGTCCCTTTGGTACGAACAGACCTTTGAACCCATCCCGGACGTGAAGGTCCACCTGGTGGACGCCGGCCACATCCTGGGTTCCTCGGCCGTGGTGGTGGATTATGTTGAGGATGGACAGCCGCACCGGCTGTGGTTCTCAGGAGATATTGGCAGGCGCGACGCGCCGCTGCTACGTGACCCGGTGCTGCCCGAGGCGGCCGAAACGCTGGTGATGGAATGCACGTACGGTGACAAAATCCACGAGAACCTGGAAGATTCTTATGACGAGCTGATTGAGACGGTCAACCGAACCGTGCGCAGGGGAGGCAAGGTGATTGTGCCGGCCTTCGCGGTGGGGCGGACGCAAAACCTGTGCTACATCCTGAGTGAAGCGCTTGAAAATGGCGACATCCCCGATATCCCCGTTGTGATTGACAGCCCACTGGCTGTGAACGCCTCTGACCTGTACCGCAAGCACACCGAGTGCTTTGACGAGGAAACCTGGCAATACATGCATGAGCACCGCATGAAAGGGCTCGATTTTGACAACATGATATTCACACGCAGCGTGGACGAATCCAAGTCTCTGAATGAATACAAACAGCCGATGATTATCATCTCCGCGTCGGGGATGGCTGAAAGTGGGCGCATCCTGCACCACCTCAAGAACAACATCGAAGACGTGCGCAACACCGTCCTCATCATCTCCTGGCAATCCCCGAACACCCTGGGCCGGCGCCTGGCGGACCAGGAGCGCAAGGTGCGCATTTTTGGCGAGGAGTATTACCGCAAGGCCGAGGTTGTCACCATTGGCGGATTGAGTGCGCATGCCGGCCAGAACCTGTTGGTGGATTACGCGTTGGCGAGCAAGAACACCCTGCGAAATCTCATCCTGGTGCATGGTGAAGAAAAAGGTGCCCAGGCCTTGAGGAAACGCTTTGAAGAACATCCAGACCTGGTGAGGGCAGAATTCCCGCAAAAAGGCGCGGTTTTCAGCCTGTAAACTCATGTATAATCATGAAACCCGGGAGAGATGCCAGAGAGGTTGAATGGGGCGGTCTCGAAAACCGTTATGGAACTTGTGTCCATCGTGGGTTCGAATCCCACTCTCTCCGCTGCGATGATAGGAACCCTGACCTTTGTGCAGGGTTCTTTGTTTAAGGAGTGCTATGGACATTATCGAGTTGGACCGCAGCCATAAGGGGAAGGCCATCCTCTTTACGTACACCACTACGCATTACTACGATGTGCGTACACTGGCTTACGATGGGGTGGGTGGATTTCAGCTGGCGCGGGTGCCTTTTGCTGAGCCACAGACAAAGCAATTTAAGAGCTCCCTATTTGAAGATTACCTGCAAGAGCCCAGGCTCTTTTGCGCGCAGGAGGATGGAGAGTGGCTTGGCGTGGCGGAGGTGAGCCGGGAAAGCTGGAATAACCGTCTGCGCGTCAGCAATCTTTGGGTGCGCGAGGAGTGGCGATACCAGGGGATTGGCAAGTTGTTGATGGCCAGGGTCATCGAAGTGGCGCGCGAGCTGGGCTGCCGTGCAGTGGTGCTGGAAACCCAGAGCTGCAATGACCCGGCCATCCGCTTTTACCGTTCCTGCGGGTTCAGCTTGATTGGGCTTGACATGATTTCTTATACCAACCAGGATGTGACCAGGCATGAAGTCCGCCTGGAGATGGGTTTGATTTTGTAAGGAGGTCAGGATGAATAAACAGGATGCCTGGATGCACAGGCACACGCGCCCAGTGGACCTGGCGCGCTGGAAGTATTGGCAGGGTACGGGTAGCGCGAGCGCGGTGCTGGAGGCGTTAGGCTGGTACCAGAACGGGGATGGTGGTTTTGGGCATGGGCTTGAACCTGACTATTGGAACCCCAATTCCTCGCCCATACAAGCCTGGCGCGCGACACTTATCCTGAGGGAAATCGGATGTTTTGACGGGGCACTTCCCCTGGTGGGCCAATTGATTGGTTACCTGGAACGCGTGGGAGATAACGGCGTTTGGACGGCGCTAATCCCCAGCAACGATGACCACCCTCACGCGCCCTGGTGGCAATACAGCCACGAAAACGATACCTGGGGATACAACCCGGGAGCGGCATTGTCCGGCTTCCTGGTTCGTTGTGGGCGCAGGGTGGATTCCGCTATCCAAAAAGCCATAGACACCTTTTTGGCACAAACGGATAGCGACATGCACGAACTGCCCTGCTTCCTGCAGCTTTATGATGACCTCCGCGCGACAGGCTGGAAACAGGAGCAGCTTGGTGCCGTGCGCGCCAGGTTGGCTGAGGTGTTGGAGCAAAACGTCGTCAGGGATCCAACCCTGTGGGGAGGTTACTGCCTGCGTCCCTCGATGATTTTCAACGAATCCAACCGGGAGTTCCAGGCTCCTTTCCGGCAGGCGATAAGTGAAGAACAACAATACCTGATGGACACCGTTGGCCCAGACGGGGCATGGGATATCAACTGGGCATGGGCGGAGTATCCAGAGGCATTTGCTGTGGCGAAGGAGTGGTGGAAAGGCGACCAAATCATCAAGTACTGTCGCTTCCTTGCCCTCTAGACTCAACGGGTTTTATACAGGTTCCGGACCAGGCTCACTTCAGGATTCTGTATTTGAGTCAGTTCTGGTCTGCCGGCCGCGTAGTTGTACCACGACCACGCCCACCAGCGAGGCAACCAAGCCGATAACCTGGAGCGCGGTGAGTTTTTCACCCAAAAAGACCCAGGCAAGAATGGCAATTTGAGCCAGCATGGTGTTGTTTATCAAGACCGATTCGAGCGCGGGTAGTTCCACCAGGGTTTTATTCCAAAGTTGATAGGCAAAAGCGGTGTTCACCACAGCCAGCCAAAGGATGAGCAACCATTGGAGCGTGGTGAGATGAGGGAGGCCTTCCATGGCCAGTCCCACACCCAGGATGAGCACCGCTCCAACGGCCATGCTGAGCACTGTGAGCAGGAGGGGCGAAATCGCGCCGCCGTGGTTGAGTTTTCGCCCCATGATTGAAGCAAAGGCGTTGGCTGTCATAGTCACCAGCCCGGCCGCCAGGCCAGCCGTGGAGAAGGACACCTGGCCAGCAGCGCGGAAATACACCACCACGCCCAACAGGGAAAGGGCCATGCCGGCCCATTGCAGCCAGCTGGGTTTTTCGCGCAGGAAAGCGGCACCAAGCAGGGCCACCAGCACCGCGCTAAAGCTGATGATCAGGCTGAGGGTATTGGCCGGCAGCAGCTTGAGCCCCAGGTTTTGCCCACCCGGGATGATGGCGTAGTAAAGCACACCCAGCCCCAATATTTCCAGCCAGAGGTTCCGGCCGGCTGCTTTCAATTGGCCGGAACGCAGCTGCCGGCGGGCGAAGGGGAGCAGGCAGAGAAAAGCCAGGAAAAAGCGCAGGCCGGCCAGCGTGAGCGGTGGCACATCGCCCAGGCCGAGCTTGATGATAATCCAGGAGGAGGACCACAAAAGCGTGACCAGGAGAGCTTGCAGGATGGCCTTGGTCCGCCCATGAGAAGGAGTGCCAGGGCCGGCAGATTTCACGGCAATGGTTTTGGTTTGTTCAGCGGGCATCTCTGACCTCACCACATCGGCTCGAATCGGGCAAGTTTGAGGGATTTGAAAAGCAGCGGAGCCAGGAGCGAAACCCAGACTCCCAAGAGCGTGTTGTGAAGGTAGCTCAGGGCGGCGGTTGCCCAGTCGATTCCGATTTGGTCGGAAAGGCCGCCGAGCAAGCGTGCCAGGCCAAAATACAGCACCATCATGCCCAAAATGCCCAACTGGTAGCGCGCAAGTTTCTCCCATTGGCCCTCGGCGCTTTGCAGGATGCCATGTTTGGCGCGCAGGATGGCAAAACCGCCCAGCATGCCCAACCACATGCCACTCGCGGTGAGAGCGCCTTCACGGGAGAATGGAGCTGTTTCGCCCGCCAGGGCTGCCCAGGTGGATGGCATGACCCAGGTGGACCCGCCAAGTCTGACCAACAAGGCCACGCCGAGGAGCAGCAGGCTGCTCGCGAGGCTGACCAGGAGCTGGTTACGCAGGCAAAGCCCCCAAAACCATTTCGATACAGGCGCGCGAAGCCGGGCAAAGACAAGCAGCAACAGGCCGCCGAGGGCAAGGCCGGCCAGAACGTCCGAGATGAAATGGACCCCCAGGACCAGGCGTGAAAAGCTCACCAGCAAAACGAGGGCAACACATAGGATGGTCACCCAGCGCTGCTTAGCTTCCCTGGCCACCCCACCCCAGACCGAGGTCGCGTTCATGGCGTGGCCGGAGGGGATGCCGAAGGACTTCTCATGCACCAGTGGTTGGACCTTAGCGCTGACCCAGTAGGGGCGCGGGCCGCGGCCGAGCATCTTGAAAATGCCATTCAGGGAATTGCTTAGCAGGAGCAGCATGCCAATCCGTAATCCAGCGAGCGCGTCCACGCACCAATAAATGGCCGGCATGAACAGCATGAAAAACATCGCGTCCCCCAGCCAGGTGAACCCACGCATCACGGTTTGCAGGGCTGGCCCCAGGGATTGAAGAAAAATGATGAGGTTAGTTTCAAAAGCCCGGATGGTTTCCATTACGCGGCTCCAGCAATTTTTATTGATTTTACCTTTTAAAAGGGTGGGAGCCCCCATTGGGGCTCCCGGTTATGCTGATAAGGTTTGGTTTTAGGCGGCTGGCTGGCTGACCGGCAGGAGCATTTTCTCCAGGATCATTTCCATGCCCATGGTATGGGCGCAAACCGCGTGGCTTTGGAAGTAACTGCAGGTGCAATTCCATTTTCCCTGGTCGTAACGAACAGTGTGGTCATTGTTATCGCCGCGCATGGTCACTTCAAATTGATTGAAAACCACCCGGTCTTTTTCTTCGGCATAACGCTTGGCTTTTTCGATCTTACCGATCATTCCACTATCCATCATGTCATTGGCTCCATTTCTCTGGGAATATTAAACAAAAACACGCGCCATACCTAATCAGCGTGTGTTCCGCACTAACCATCCGCATCGATTTGTTCGCGCGGATCATATCTTAAGCTAACTCCTGCATAGTAACTCTATTATACCCGATGTGGACGGAAGTTCCAACAAAAACGCCGGATTTGATGGAAAATCCGGCGTTTATTTTTCGCGCGGGTTGACATTATCCGATTGGTTCTACTGGCCAGGCTTCGATGTATCCGCGGTATCCGCGTGGCTCGAGCTGGAAGCGTGGCGCGGCTTCGGGTGCCCATTGGTAACCGTAGAGGGTTGGGTCGAAATGCTTGATTTGCTCCCAAACCTGCCCGATAGCCTCTTCAAAGACATCGTCGTTGTAGGGCTCGCCCTGGAATACCATCATGTTGCAGGAGGGCAGGTCCATCAGGTCGTAACCCTCGGGGACGGGTTGGCTGTAATCGAGGGGCAGTTCAACGCCCTGCACGTACTTCGACGTCCCGGGCAGGATG
>JAKOSR010000075.1 GCA_029777225.1 Chloroflexota bacterium | reverse complement strand
GACAAGGAAACCGCGCTGCTGGAAATGTCCCGCTGTGGCGTGCATCTGACCACGGTGGAAATGGCTTTGTTTTCCCTGTTACGCGCCGCTGACCATCCTGCCTTCAAACAAATTTCAGCCTTAATCAAGTAATCCTTATATGAAGCTGAATAGCAGGCGTTTTGCTGAAGGTTTCTAATGAAAAACCAACAGGAAAATGCTATAGTATTTATTTGCATTCCTGGAGGCAACATGACGACTCAACCAACCACAAAAAAACACGGCAAAGCCGGTAGAATCATTCTGACCCTGGTTATCATCCTGGCGCTATTGGGCGCCGCATTCCTTCTCATCCGTTATCGCAGGCAGCAGGCGGCCCAAAAAACCCTGGCCAGCCTTTCCACCGTGCCTTACGGACGTGAGAACCTGGTCAGCACGATTAGCGGCACGGGGACAGTGCGCCCCAACAAGGATGCCTTACTCCTTTGGCAGACCAGTGGAACCATAGCCGCTTCAGACCTGGCAGTTGGTGACTCCATCAGTGAGGGTCAACTGCTATTGAGCCTGGACACCAAGGATTTGCCCCTGGACATCCTCCAGGCCCAGGTGGAAAAGCTGAACGCGAAAACCGCCCTGGCCAACCTGGACGAAAACACAGCGCTGACCCGCGCTAGCCTGACCTCGCAAATCGCGACCGGGCAATCCAACCTGGGCTCGCTCAAGCAGCAGCTGCAGATTTTGGAGGACCGCGTTTGCGTGGACTGGCGCTTGAACAACTTGCGCGATAACTACGATGACGCCCTGCAGGCCTACCGCGACTGGCCGACCCAGGTGAACGCTGCCAAGGTCCAGGCGGCCAAGGCCGACTTGGATTATTGCGACCCCGCTGTGCTGGATGAACAAAAAGCAGAGCTTAGCTCCCAGGTGGCGCTGCAGGAACAAAACCTGTCCGATTGGCAGGCTCAACTGGACAAAATCAAGGACGGGCCCGACCCGGACCAAAAACAGCAATTGGAACTGCAGCTCCAGATGGCGGAAAAACGGCTTGCCACCCAGGAAATCCAGGCCCCATTCTCCGGCACTCTTACGGCTTTGTACACCAATCCGGGTGATCAGGCCAAGGCCGGCGCGCAAGCGATCCGGGTCTCTGACCTCACGCGCCTGTTTGTGGATGTGCCCATCTCCGAGGTGGACATTCCCCAGGTGAAGGTTGGCCAAACCGCGGATTTGGTTTTCGACGCTTATTATGAGCAAACCTACACTGGAACGGTGACCGCTGTATCCCCTGTGGGAGAAAACCGTACGGGCGTAGTGAATTACATGGTTACGATTGAGTTGGAGGATGGACTGGAAACCATCAAACCTGGCATGACTGCTGGCGTCAGCATCCGGGTTGAAGAAAAGCAAAATGTCTTCACCTTGCCGAGCGAGGCGGTTTCCACCCTGCAGGGCAAGGATGTCGTGTACGTGCTGCGTGATGGCATCCCCGAGGCTGTGAACATCACCATTGGGGCCTATTCCGATAACAAGGTTGAAGTCCTGAAGGCGGACATCCAACCGGGTGAGCTGGTCGTTCTAAACCCACCCACCAGCATCCTGGATTTGATGCCCGCCCGCTTTATGAGGTAACAGCCGAATGGAAACCACCAACACGACCGAACCGGTCATCCACGTTCGGAACATGACCAAAATCTACCAAATCGGCGACATCGAGGTCCCCGCGCTGCGGGGTGTTGACCTTGATGTGTATCCCGGGGAAATGGTGGCAATCATGGGCCCCAGCGGTTCGGGAAAATCGACCCTGATGAACATGATTGGCTGCCTGGATTCCCCCAGCTCGGGGGAATACATCCTGGATGGCCAAATGGTCTCAGAGCTGCGGGATGATGACCTGGCCGCGGTTCGCAACAAAAAAATAGGCTTTGTCTTTCAAAAATATAACCTTCTCCCGCGTGCCAATGCCCTTGAGAATGTGGAGTTACCTCTGCGCTATAGCAATGACATCAGCGCGATGCGCGAACGGGCCACTGCCGCGTTGCAACGGGTCGGGCTGGAAAACCGCATGACCCACAAGCCAAACGAGCTTTCAGGTGGGCAGCAGCAGCGCGTGGCGATTGCCCGAGCGATTGTCAACCAGCCGGCCATCATCCTGGCGGATGAACCTACCGGCAACCTGGACACAAAATCCGGCCAGGAAATCCTGGATTTGCTCAAGGACCTGAACCTCCGGTTGGGTACCACCGTGGTCATCGTTACGCACGATTCCCACATCGCGGCCCAAACCCAGCGCACGGTGCGCTTGTTGGACGGGCTGGTTGTGGACGGGGAGGGCATGGCATGAAATTCCTACGCGTTTTAAAGGAAGCCATTGGCAGCGTCAACGCCAACCGCACCCGTTCGTTTCTCACCATCCTTGGCATCATCATCGGCGTCGGCGCGGTCATCGCCCTGCTGGCCATTGGGCAGGGGGCCCAGGCTGCCATTTCAGGGCAAATTGAGTCCATCGGTACCAACGTGGTTTACATCATGCGGGGAAACCGCTCGGATATGGTCACAAATCCCCGCGACCTGACCCTTTCCGACGCCCAGACCCTGGAAAACCGGACGCGCGCCCCGCACGTTTTGCGCGCCGCGCCCGTGTTGATGGGCAACTCCAGCGTGGAATTTGGCGGGGACAGCCTTAGCACGACCATCATTGGCGTGGACAGCAAATACCAGGCTATCAACAGCCTTGAATTGGCTGAAGGCACGTATATCACGGATAGCCAGGTGGACGCGCGCGCGTCCGTGGTTG
>JAKOSR010000074.1 GCA_029777225.1 Chloroflexota bacterium | reverse complement strand
GACGCGGCCAGCGAGTATTTCAATGCTTTTCCCCGGATTGTGCACAAGCTGGAGACGCTCCGGGCCGTAGGGCTGGGATATGTGCGCCTTGGCCAACCAGGCACCACGCTCTCGGGTGGGGAAGCGCAACGGGTCAAGCTCTCCAAGGAGCTTTCGCGCCGGGCCACCGGCCAGACGTTGTATGTGCTGGATGAACCCTCGGTCGGGCTGCATGCTGCGGATGTGCACAAGTTGATTGAAGTGCTGCAGACCCTGGTGGACACGGGCAACACGGTGCTTATCATTGAACACAATCTGGATATCATCAAGGTTGCGGACTGGATTATCGACCTCGGCCCGGAAGGCGGAGACCGCGGTGGGGAATTGATTGCCGTGGGTACGCCTGAACAGATTTGCGTCAACGAGCACAGCTACACGGGTGACTACCTGCACCGTTACGTCCAGGCGCACCACGCGCGCCTGTGCGGAAACGTCGCGGAGTAAACCCGCGACGTCGAAACCAGCCTCAAGCTCTGGGTCGGAGCTCTCCGGCAAATAACCAGTCCTCCCCCATGGCCCGGTCATCATCCGTCAAGCATAAATCCTGGGTGAAATGCTTGACATTCCCATCCGGGGTTGTACCATTTAATTGTCCAATCCAAACAAACAAACGCGTTCCTGGCAACTGCCCGGCAGGGTTTGACCCTGCCTTCTGGGGAGTGCCTGGTGCTTCTCTCCCGCCAACTCTCCGAATGGGTTATCCAGGCGGGAGAGGATTCTTGGGGAAGGCGTTGCAAACGAGGAATAAATATCGCGACATATTCGTTCTACCATGTCATCTCAACCTGAAAGGAGAAACCTGATGAAAAAGATTGTTGTCATTGTCGCCCTCGTGCTGGTCGCGTCTTTCCTGTTGGCCGCTTGTGATCCACTGGAATTGGACTTCACTGTCCCGGAAGATACGCCAAAAAATGAATGCGCGCCCGCCTGCCAGGCTCTTTATGACGAGCTTGCGGAGGATGTGTACGATTATTTTGGATACGAAATCGGACCGGGAAATTCTGTGGGCGCGTGCGTGTCACAGTGCCAGACGGGAAAATACACCGTCTTAAAACCCAATGTGGTGAGGGTTTGTTCCTTTACATCTTTGCGGACAAGAAGACCTGCCAGGACTATTTCGATTCTTTGAAGTAACTTTAACTATGTTTGGCAACCAACCGGCCTCACAATCCGGTTGGTTTTTTGTAAGCCCTTAAACAGTCAACCCTGCAAAATGGTATACTTGACAAAGCGATATTTCGCGAATAATATGCTTAAATTAGTCCCTTGCCTGCGAAGGTTGAAAGGAAATTAAGATGGCAAAGAAAAAATCACAAAGCATGCTCGCCTCATACCGAAAGAAACAACGCTCGAGCAAGTTGGCCTTTATCATTTTGGCAGGTCTGCTCGTGTTGGCCGGATTGGTTCTCATCGTACTGTGGGCTACCGGAAATCTCGGTGGTGGCGGTATGCAGCTGTTCGCAACCAAAACACCCACGCCCACCAGCACAGCCACACCCACCCCTGTGACCCCCACCAGCACCCCGACCATTACGCCCACCATGACCGAAACGCCCACCATCACCCCAACCGGGACACCTGATGGCCCGTTCGACTACGTGGTACAGGATGATGAATACTGCTCAACCATCGCGGATAAATTTGGCGCGGACCTGGAAGTCCTTTTGTTCCTGAATAACATGCAAACCACCGGCTGCCTCATCCACGTCGGCGACACCATTAAAGTGCCGGCCCCCTGGCAGCGGATGCCCACAGCTACCCCAATTCCCCTCACCTTCCGTGGCACGATTGACTACTACGTCGAGTCCGGCGCCACGCTTGCATCTGTAGCGAAGTACTTCAATTCCACCGTCGCCCGCATTGTCGCCGAGACCAACGTTTACAATCGCGCGAATAGCCTGACTGAGATTACAGAGAATTCTCCGCTTCAAATTGGGCAGCTCCTGCGCGTGCCGGTCAACATTGTGACCCCCGTTCCCACCGCCACTGTCACCCGCACAATGACGCCTTCGCCCACCCCATAAACCTTCGTTCCGGTAGACGACTCAAAAGACCAGCCACCAGGCTGGTCTTTACTTATGCCAATCACTTGTTTAGGCGTCCTTATCCGGGGCACGCAACCATTGCATGCGGAAGATTTCTTCGCGGTCCTGTTCTTCCAGGTTGTCCTGGATAAAGCGGATGGTATCCTCAAAGTTCGGGATAAAAATGCGCTCAAGCGCGTTCACCCGCCGTTGCGTCTTTTTGAGTTCCCGCGCGATACGTCGGACGCTGACTTCCAGGCTGGCCAATAAGGGGATTTCCGCCAGCACTTCCTTGAAAGCCTGGCTGGCCTCATCCAGGAAGGCCGTGGTATCGGCCAGGCTATAGGTTAGCGTGGGGGGTGTGCCGTGGGTGTCAATCCGCGGCAGCGGGACGCCCATCAAACCATGGTTAATGACATCCACTTCCGTGGTGCCGTTCACAGAAATAGCCGCCCATTCCACCTTCTCACGCCCCATCGTGAGCCAGGCCAATTCCAGCGCGTTGTAGGCCTTCTCCATCAATTGAGTGACCTTGAGCTGTTGCTCCTCCGCGCGGTTCACCATGCCGAGCAATTCCATGGTGAGTACTTCACGCTTTTTATCCAGGATGGTGTAACCCTCGCGGGCAAACACCAGCGAGGATTTCTGTTGCAGCAGATTGCTGCGGGTGGGGGCAATATTTATTACGCTCATGCGGCTGGCCGATAGTATTGATCCAGTTGTTCCTTGCTCAAGCGGATAAGTTCATTCCTGGGCAAAATTGAAACAAGCTCCCACCCCAGGTTTAGGGTTGTCTCTATGGAGCGGTTTTCGTTATAGTCCTGGTTCAGGAAGCGCTTTTCAAAAGCCCTGCCAAAAGCCAGGTATTTTTGGTCAATTTCAGTCAGCTCATCCTCACCAATCACGGAAGCCAGTGAGCGCACATCCTGCACGTGAGCATAAGCCGCGTAAAGCTGCGAGGCCAGGTTAGGGTGATCTCCCCGGGTTTTGTCCTTGCCAATCCCATCCTTCATCAGGCGGCTCAATGAAGGCAGCACACTGATGGGCGGGTACACATCCTGCTGGTACAGCCCACGCGAAAGCACAATCTGCCCCTCGGTGATGTAGCCGGAGACGTCCGGCACGGGATGGGTGATGTCGTCGTTGGGCATGGTCAGGATGGGGATTTGCGTGACAGAGCCTGGCGTGTTGCGTATCTTACCGGTGCGTTCGTAAAGCGACGCCAGGTCACTGTACATGTAACCGGGGAAGCCCTTGCGCGCGGGTACCTCACCGCGTTTGTTGGAAATCTGGCGTAAAGCCTCACAGTAGTTGGTCAGGTCCAGCATCACCACCAGCACATGCTGGCCGCGTTCAAATGCGAGGTATTCCGCCAGGGTGAGCGCCGCGCGTGGTGTGAGCAGGCGTTCAATTGCCGGGTCATCCGCCAGGTTGAGGAACATGGCCACCCGGCCAAACGCGCCACTGCGCGTGAATTCTTCCTGGAAAAAGGTGGCCACGTCGTGCTTGACGCCCATAGCGGCAAAGATAATGCTGAAGTTGCCTATGTCAGCGCCGCCATCCTCACCCACTGGTTGGCCAATACTGGCCTGGCGGACAATCTGGGCTGCCAACCTGTCGTGTGGCAGGCCCGCGCCGGTGAAAATGGGCAGTTTTTGCCCAATCACCAGTGTATTGAGCGCGTCGATGGCCGACACACCGGTGGCCAGGTATTCCTCAGGGTAAAGGCGCGAGACCGGATTGATGACCTGACCGTTGATATCATTGAATTTATCCGCCAGGGGTGCAGGGTAGCCGTCAATGGGCTGCCCAAGGCTGTTGAACACGCGCCCCAGCATTTCCGTGGAAACCGGGATGTGCAGCGGTTCGCCGAGGAACATAACCTGCGTATCCTGGAGCGAGAGCCCCGAGGTGCCGGAAAATATTTCCAAAACCGCGAAATCTTCAGCGGCTTCCAGCACCTTGCCCAGGCGTTTTTGGCCGGAAGGGTCGGTCACTTCCACAATTTCATCAAAACCGGCCGTGCCAATCCCTTCCACAACCACCAGCGGCCCCTCAACTTTGCTGAGGCCGCGTACGATTTTGCCTCCAGTTCTGGTCATGCTCATTTGTATCTCGCTTCCAACTTGTCCATCTGTTCCTCCAGGTCCTGCCCGATTTTATCCAGGAGAGCAAGATTGTCATTGGGCACATCCGCCTTCATCCGCAGCAAATCGTGGATGACAGGTAATTTTTGAACATCAGTTATCACCGCGCCATGCTTCACGATGGCCTCCGCGCGCTCGTGGAAGCGCAGGATAAGCTTCAGCATCGCGATTTGCTTCTCAGGGAACGCGTAGGTGTCAACCGGGTCCAGGGCGTTTTGCTGTAAGAAGCCGGTGGTGAGCAAGTGGGCGGTCTCCAGGACGAGGCGCTGCTCGTCAGGCAGGGCGTCAGGGCCCACCAGGCGCACAATTTGGTTCAAATGGTCCTCTTCTGTCAACAACTCCATTGCGCGGGCGCGAATGGAACGCCAGTCCTGGTTGGTATGGCTGCGCCACCAATTGCTGACAGAATCGATGTACTCGCTGTAGGAGGTCAGCCAGTTGATGGAGGGGAAATGCCTCGCCGCGGCCAGGCTTTTATCCAGCGCCCAAAACACACGCGTGTACTGCTTGGTCAGCTGCGTCACCGGCTCTGAAAAGTCGCCCCCTGGGGGCGATACGGCGCCAATGACCGTGACCGAGCCTTCGGTGTCATTCAGGTTGCGCGTGCGGCCGGCTCGTTCGTAAAACTCCGCCAGGCGGGAGGACAGGTACGCGGGGTAACCTTCCTGGGCCGGCATTTCTCCCAGGCGCCCTGAGATTTCCCGCATGGCTTCCGCCCAACGGGAGGTTGAATCGGCCATAATCGCAACCGCGAAGCCCATATCGCGGAAATACTCCGCCATGGTGATGCCGGTGTAGATGCTGGCGTCACGCGCGGCCACCTGCATGTTGGAGGTGTTAGCAATGATGACGGTGCGCTCGATGAGCGGCCGGCCATTGCGCGGATCAATCAGCTTGGGGAATTCCTGGAGCACCTCGGTGATTTCATTACCACGTTCACCGCAGCCGATGTACACCACGATGTCCGCGTCGGCCCACTTGGCGATTTGGTGCTGGGTTATGGTCTTACCAGTGCCAAAGCCACCTGGAATGGCGGCCGTGCCACCTTTGACAATCGGGAAGAAGGAGTCCAGGATACGCTGGCCGGTAATCAGGGGCGTGTTTTTCTCCAGCCGCTCCTTGATTGGCCGGGGGAAACGCACGGGCCAGCGCTGCAGCATGCTGACCTCCCGCTGCTGCCCAGCGTCGTCCAGCCGGGCGATGGTTTCTTCAATGGTGTAATCACCCTCGGGTGCCAGCCAGGCAAGCCTGCCTTTCACATCAGGAGGCAACATGGTTTTGGTGTTCACCAGGATGGTTTCCTGCACCGAACCCAAGGTGGCACCCCCCTCCAGGGAGTCACCAACGGCCGCGGAGGGCACAAAATGCCATTTTTTCTCCCGGTCCAGGGAGGGCAACTGGATGCCACGATTGATGAATTCACCAAACTTTGCCTCAATCACCGTTAGCGGACGTTGAATGCCGTCGAAGATGCCGCCCAAAAGGCCCGGCGCCAATTCCACCGAAAGCGGGGCGCCCGTGCCAAACACGGGACTGCCGGGGGTGAGCCCGGAGGTTTCTTCATAAACCTGGATGGTCATGATGTCGTTGTTGAGGCCAATGACCTCACCAACGAGGTGGTCCTCACCCACGCCCACCAATTCGCCCATGCGCACCTGCATTGAACCACGCGCATGCACCACGGGACCGTTGACACGAGAAACTACGCCTATCGCATCCGTCATCTTACTCTCCCAGCAGGATTCTGGCCGCCAGAATCCTCAGCTGTGGTCTTTGGCGCTCAAAGCGAGCCTCGAAAGTGTTCGCGAAACTCCGCCGTCCATCCACGCTGGTGACCACCAGGCCATGCTCTTCTCGCAGGATTTCCCCGCGCTTCAGTTCCACCCCAGCCGCCTTGCCCAGCTCGCTCAAGCGCGCGTCACTGAGCAGTTGGTTGGATAAGGCGTCCAAACTGATGACCGCCGCTTCAGACTGCAACTGTGCGAGTGCTTCAAGCACCCATTCGGGCAGCTTGGCGGCGTATTCCGCGGATTTCACTTCCTGTGGGAAACGCGCCGTCAATTTGTCTGTAACCTCGTCCAGCAGTTTTTCGCGTTCCCGCAGCCAGGCCAGCCGGCTCTTCTGCGAGATTTCGGCCGCGGTTTCTTCGTCGTATTGACGAACGCGTTCCTGCGCTTCGGCGAGGATTTTGGCCCGTATTTGCGCGGCCTGCTCTTCGCCCTTTTCCAAAATTGAGCTTTCAACGGCCTCAGCCTTATCACTTAGGCCCGAAATATCCGAGTCCAATTGCTGCCTGATGGCCTCGCATAAGGCCTCGGCATGCTCTGCCATCGATTTTGGTTCGCTTTGTCTATCCATCCTGACCACCTTCTGAACTTCGGATTCCAACGGCATCCTGCACAACCTGCCGCAGGGACGTCATCCCCTGGATACCCTGCCCGGGCGCGCTGATTTCCACCAAAACCGGCGGTTCAGCCCTGCCTTGCAGGCTATCAAATCTGGCCCTAATCCAGCCGACCACATCACTGGTCAGCAGGACGATGCCGACGTTGCCATCGGCCATGGCTTTATCCAGTGCAAGATTGGCTTCCACGCCGTTCGCGACGGCCGTGCCGTCGATGCCGACCAGCGAGAATCCCTGGACTGTCTGGGGATGTCCGATTACCACAATCTTCATAAAGCCTACTGGTTGAGGATGAGGAAGGAAATCAGCAGACCGTAGATGGCGATACCTTCAGCCAGGCCAACGAAAATCAACGCCTGGCCAAAAAGTTCGGGCTTCTCCGTGATGGTGCCCAACGCCGCGGCGCCGGTATTACTCACGGCGTAACCGGACGAGATAGCGGCGATGCCCGTGGAGAGGGCCGCGGCAAAAGACCGATAATTGTCGGTATTGGCCGTCTGCAGGAGGCCGGCCGCCTGGACCTTTTCAGGGGTCATCAGCCAGATAATACCAAGGGCAAAGGCCATCAGGCCGATGAGCACATTGGCGCTGCCAAGCCCAATGAAGAGCCCACGGGTGGCATTCACCAGCTGGTCCTTGCGCTTGCGCTGAAAATAAATCAACGCCGGAATCATGGGGGTCATACCAATCAAGAGAATTACTGCGTATTTCATTAACATAGTCATTTTTCCAACTCCTTATTTCGAGGAACTTAAGAATCCAAGTGGCTTGTAGCGTGTGCCGCCGCCACTAAAGAACTTGCTGAAAAATTCATAATATTCAAGCCGCAAGGTTTGAATGCTGACAATCATGCCTTCAAACCCGATGATGAACAGGTTGCCAAGCACGATGACAATCCAAAAGCCGGCGCCTTTGTTCGGGCCGACCATCTCGGCCAAAATCATGATGACCTGGCTCAAGCCGGCATGCGCCACGGCGAACGCGCCCACGCGCACATAGGACAGCGAATTGGACAGAAAACCAATCAGGGCTTCAAACAATTCAAAGAAGGACTGGATGAAGTAAACCAGGAAGCCGCCCTCAAACAACGGACGTTTGCGCTCAAGCAACCGCTCCATGAAGCCCGTGCTCATAATCATCACCACAGCAATGAGCGCGAGGGCGATGAGCAACCCCTTGGGCAGGGAGATGACCTTGGTCAACGAGGTGATGAGCAGCCCCAGCAAGGACCAGTACAACACCAGCCCGGCCACACCCTTGCCGCTAAAAATCATATGCGCCCAATCCTTGCGCCGGGCGTCATTCACCAGGGCCAGGATGTTCGCGATGGAAAGCAACAACGCCCCACCGGCGAAGGTGAGGATGAGAATCCCCATAATGTCTTCGATGGGGTGCCTCCATAAGGGTTTAATCAGCTCTTCAAAACCAAACACGCTGCCGTAAATAAAGCCAAAAATCGCGGCCGAGACACCACACAATACCACCACCGGCCCCAATTTACTCAAGCCACGTAATTTGCTGACTTTGCCACTGAAGAGCAACGCGCCAACCAGGGCCAAAAAGAGCCCCTGCCCCACATCCCCAAACATGGCACCGAACAGGATAGGAAAGGTCAGGAGGAGCAGGATGGTCGGGTCGATTTCCTGGTAATTCGGGGTGGAGTAGGTGGTGACCAGTTTCTGGAAACCTTCCACCGGCTTGGTGTGATGCAGCGCCACCGGCGGTTTTTGGCCTTCCTCCAGTTCGTTTTCTTCGGTGACATCCACAATGATATCCGGCGAGATATCGGCCAGCGTCTTTTGGAAGCGCGCTGAATAATCCTGCGGCACCCAACCCACCACCAGCAGATCGTGGGTCAGCCTGCCGAAGCGGTTGGTAATCTCGGATACTGTCCGACTCATCCGCACCCGCCAATAGCGGTCCACCAGGAGGTCGGCCTGTTTCTTGCGCAGGGCCTCGATATCCTTGCGGAGTGTTTCCAGCTCCTGGGTGCCTTTATCCATTTCCGCCTGGGTTTGGGCCACAATCTGGGCGGGGGTGCCGTGGTACTCGTCCGGCAGGTCGAGGCTGTTCAGGTAGGCGCTACGCGCGGTTCGAATGAGGAAGTCCTGTTGAATTTTATTGCCAATAAGCAGCACGATGGTGTTGGGACCTTCCTGGGAGAGCTCCAGCAGCACGAAGGGAATCCTGGCAAAGGATTGTTTGAAGCGTTCAATTTTCTCGGTGGGGATGATGCCCAGGATGGAATAGATGTAACGCCGGTTGCGGATGGCGCCAAACTCGATATCTAGGTCCTTGAAGGGCTCCATGATGTTCAGGAAGCGTTTTCCGTTTTCAAGCGTCTTGCGTATTTCTTCCGTGCGCTGGTCCATCTTCCCCAGCTCAACACGCACCGCTTCCAGCTCCTGCAGGATTTCTTCGGGGTTTTCGATGACCTCGGGTTCAATTTCCGGCATTTTACCCGGTTTGATGTCCAACTGCTTCATCACGGCCAGGATGTCGGTTTCCAGACGGCCGTACTGGTTATAGCGTTCCTGCATCTCGTCATCAAATTCCGAGGTCTTGCGCATATTGAGCGCGCTCGAATCCTCGATTTGGAAGTGCCCTGAGCGCACAAGCGCCTGGGTGACTTCGTTGATGTATTGTTGCGGAAACTCAATTTCCACCCGGGACATCTTCTCGGGCTCAAGAAACATCTTGATACCTTGTTTTTTTCTCATGACTGAAACACCTTGTTGATGAGATAAGAGGAATAACGTTCTCTTGGTAATCCCATGGCTTTAGCCTCAAGCAGGAGGATGATATCCTCAATTTCGTATTCCAACAGGAATAAGTATGCCAGGGATACGCCCAAATTAAAAGGCGGACCGACCAATTTAGAGCGGCAGTGCCTAAAATACATGCGGTGAAGCTCAATTTCCCAGTGGGAAACATCCAAATTTTCCGCGCCCTCGGCAACCGTTTTTGGACGCAATTCCGGGTAGATGCTGGCGAGGACGCTTTTAAGGGGCTCGCCCTGCGAGATGCGCCCAATGACCTCGTCTGGCACCTTGGGCCCAATTCCCAGGGTGTAGTTCAAAATTTCAGCCGCGGACAACTTGTAATACAGGAAAAAGCGTGTGGCCCACAACAGGTCATTTCGTTCGATAATTTCGCCGATGAGGTCGTGCGCCAGGCGGCGGTCACCCCCCGGGAGGTCGTCGATGAGCTTCCAGGTCTTGGCCCAATAGTCCAGGTCCAGGTTGACCTCAATCGCGAACAGGTCGTTTTCCTGCAGGAAGCGGGGCAGGGCGGCTTTGAGTGGTTGGCCATAGGGGGTATTTTCCAACAAGCCAATCACATCAGGCACTGATCCCGTGGCGAGCATGTGTTCGTAGGGCAACGTTATAAATCCACCCATCGGGAACAGCAAGTGGCTCAGTTTATCCCAGCTATCCTTCGCCTGGATGCTGCGGAAGGTAGCTTTGAGGTTGTCAACTTCGTATAGTCGGAAGAGTTGTTCAATTAACGGCCGGGCCACCTTGGGCGCGTTTTCCACCACCACTTCGAACTTTTCAGTGAGATGGGTGCGGAGAAGATATGTTATTCGGCGGGGATTAGCGTCGCCTTCATCAGCCTTGGAAAGTACACGGCCATACACGGTATCGCGCAGGATTGCCAGGATACTGGCGACATCCGGGCTGCCATCCATGCGGGCGAAGGTTTCGGGTGCGAGCATCTCGCCCAGACCCGCCCTAACCCGCACATTGAGCACCCCATACGCGCTAACGCCAGATACGCCCATCGTCTACGCTTTGCTGGGATTGAGAATTTTTGAAACCAGCATATTGACCGTTTCGTCCACGCGCGCATGGCCATCCACGAGTCGCTTGCTGCTCTTCTCATCGAGGGTGATCCCCTGGCGGGCATCCATGAGGCGCTGTTGGGCAGCTGCCAGTAAGGCGTCGGCCTCCGCGCGCGCTTCTGCTTCCTTCTGTTCAAGTAAGGCTTTCAGCTTTTTTTCCGCGTTCTGCGAGGTTTGCTCGGAGGCAATTAGCGCTTTGTTATAGGCTTGGGTGGCTTGCTCTTCCACCTTTAGCACTTTGGCCAGGATTTCTTCATTCTTCATTATGGTTTACCCGTTCTTCCTTCCAAACAAAAGCATCAACGCCGTAAACAAGCCAGCGCGGGCACGCGTTTGCTTCAGGCCATTCCAGCCCAGGTTTCCTGATTTGAAATTATGACAAAACGCTGTGGGTTTTGTCTGGCCATCATGCCTTTTTTTCATCCGTTTGATCCGGCATGGATAATTCATTCAGTGCCGGCACCAGATTATAGTCCCGAATGATTTG
>JAKOSR010000073.1 GCA_029777225.1 Chloroflexota bacterium | reverse complement strand
GGCTCGTAGGTGCCACCGGAGTAGATACCCCAATGCTTGTGATAAGAGCCATCGGCCTTGATGGAAGTGGAGATGTAGCCGGGTTTATCGGAAGCACCCACCACGGCCGCGCCGGCACCATCGCCATAGAAGAAGGCGGTGACGTCGCGCTTGTTATCCGCGAGCTTGTGCATCATGTACGCGCCAATGACCAGGATATATTTCATGTGTGGGTTGACGGCAATCAAACCCGCGGCCTGGGCCATCGCGGTGGGGACGGAGGCGCAGGCGCAGCCCACGTCCCAGGTGCCGGCGTTGACGCAGCCCAGCTTGTATTGCGTGACCACCGAGGTGGCGGGGGTGATGTAATCGGGGCTGTCGGTGCCAACGATGACCAGGTCGATGTCTTCCGGCTTTAGGCCGGCGTCGGCGATGGCCGCTTTGCCGGCTTCGGCAGCGAGGTCGCTGGTCGCCCAGTCTTCGGGGGCGTAGAAGCGGGTCCTGATGCCACTGCTGGCTTCAAACTTACCCACCACATCCGCGAGTTTGGGGCTGACTTCCCCCATCCAGCTGGCGAAGGTGGCGTTGGTGATTTCATTTTCCGGGATGTACATTCCGGTGCCAATAATTGTCGCGTATCGGGCCATGATGTTACCTCTTGTGTTTCTATTCCGGGTGTCCGTTTAGGAACCGAGAACGATGCCGCCGTCCACGCTGATAACCGCGCCGTGGACGTAGGAGGATTCGTTGCTCGCCAACCAACAATACACATCGGCGATTTCTTCAGGCTTGCCGAGACGCTTGAGCGGGGCATTTTTGGCCATGCCGGCGAGGACGTCCTCAGGCATCTTCAGGACCATTTCGGTCAGGATGAAGCCGGGCGCAACCGCGTTGACACGGATTTGGTACTTGCCGAGCTCACGGGCCCAGGTCTTGGTCATGCCAATCACACCAAACTTAGTGGCGGCGTAGTTGGTTTGGCCAAAGTTGCCATACAGGCCGACCACGGAGGAGGCACTGACGATAGAGCCACCGCCCTGCTTAATCATGTAGGGAACCACGGCCTGGGTGGTGTTGAAAACACCCTTCAGGTTGACCGCGATGACCGCGTCGAAGGCCTCTTCGCTCATCTGGCCTACCAGCTGGCCGTCCTTATACTTGACGAACTGGCTGTCGCGGGTGATGCCGGCGTTATTGATTAAAACGTCGATGTGGCCATACTTGGCGGCGACATCGTCAATCCAGGCCTGGACTTCCTGCCGGTTGGTGACGTTCACCTTGTAAAAGCTCGCGTTGTTGCCCAATTCCTGCACCAGGGCGTTGCCAGCTTCTTCGTTAACATCGCAGATAACCACCTGCGCGCCTTCGCGGGCAAACTTGAGCGCTGTGGCCTTGCCAATACCAGCGGCCCCACCCGTGACAATACAAACTTTTCCTTCCAAACGCATGCCTGACTCCTTTGAACAATGTTTCAACCAGCATCACTGGCGACTTTAAGATGATTATTAACAAATTTTAATAACAGGGGGTTACAAAATGGTTACAAAGGTGACTAAAAACCAGGGAATTTTGGAAAGGGGTCAGGGGTTGGAAGGCGGCCAGCTGTGCCCTGACCCTTGAGCCTGAGGCCCCACGGTTAGCCCTCCTGCCCGCACTTGGAGCCCCTCAAACCTGGATGGCTGGCACGGACTTAACATTATTTTCATTATTAAATGCGCGGACGCTGGTACTCACCGTGTGAGGCGCTGGAAGAGCTCGGTCAGCTCGGGGGAGCCCTGGGAATCGCCAAAGATTCGCGCGGCGGTCTCGCGCCCCTGGCGGTAAACCTGGTAGACCATGGGCATGTTGCCCAGGGCATGGTAGACACGCATCTGGAAGAGGTAACCCGCTTCGAACTCCGGGTCGATTTGCAGCAGGCGGTTAGCAAGGTCCAGGGCCTGCTCCAGCCTGCCGGATTGGATGTCGTCCTCAATCACGCGGGCGGTGGCATCCAGGAAGAGACGGTGGAAGTATTGGACTTCGGCCATGAACCATTCCTGGGCAGCTTCGCCCTCCAGGAGCCGGCCGCGGTAAAGCCCGACGGCCTCGCGCTTGTCTTCCAGCCGACTGCTGAGGGCTAGCCGTTCAAAGCGCAGGTAATCATAGCGGATGCCGATATCGGGGTTCAGGAGGTACTGGTCCTGTCGGCGGATGACGAAGAGCGGGCTGGTGCCGCTGGGGCGTTCGGGCTCAAGCGCCTGGTTGAGCGCGCTCATGACCACCTTGAGGTTGTTGGTGGCTGTCTGCCCGTCCGCGTCCGGCCAGAGCAGGACCACTATCTGTTCGCGCGTGAGACCGCGGCCATGCTGCAAGGCCAAAACCTGGAGCAGCTGGCGGGCTTTTTCACGCTTCCAGGCTTCAGGGGCGACCGGCATCCGGCCGAGGAAGACCTCAAAGGGACCCAGGCAGCGCAAGCTGAGCGAGTAGCCGGGGTGGTAAAGGCTCTCCCCCAGGCCCATTTCGGAGAGAATCCGGCTGACGAACTCCGGGTGGATTTTATCGGATTTAGCTTTGAGCAGGAGCGGGATGAACAGGGCGGGGTCGTCCGAGCCCAGGATGGTGGCGCGTTTAAGCAGGAAGTCGTAATGATGCTCCTCAATCAGCGCGAGCGCCTGCTCCAAAAAGAGCATGCTCGAACTGGGAAAGCCCTGTTTATCGGCGGTGTAGGCCTGCCAGAGCAAAGCCGCTGATCGGCAAAGTGGGTCACCTACGCGCAACGCGATGGACTCACCAACGGCCAATTGCTGGCTGGCTTCCTCGTATTCGCCAGCCATGGCCTGGCTGGCACCCAGGGAGATGCGCACCAGCATGCCAATCCACTCATCCCCCGCGCTGCTGGCAATCGAAAGGGCTTCCTTGCCCACAATTTTGGCCTCTGACAGCTGGCCGTTGTAACCCAGCAGGCGGCAGATGCCCCACAGTGGTTCCACGTGAATGCGGACGATATCCACATCCCGGATGGCCTCATCGTAATACTCGCGGATTTGGCGGATATCCCAGGGCATCAGGAGTGAATCCGGATGGAGTTGCATGGCATGGCCCAGGCGCATGCTGCCTATGCTGCGAACAATCGGCGAGTGAAGGTTTTCAGCCAGTTCCTGCCCTTTGCGGGCATAAACGGCCGCTTTATCCTCATCGCCAAGGAAGCAGTAAAACAGCGAAAGCAGCAGGGAGGCTTCGCGGTGGAAGCGGGGCAGGCGGGTCTTCAGGTCGCCACCCGTGG
>JAKOSR010000072.1 GCA_029777225.1 Chloroflexota bacterium | reverse complement strand
TGATGATATCCGCACCCAGGTTTTCCTGGACCCCAATCGAAATTTCAGGGGTGAGACGATGCATGGACCCGTCGATGTGGGACTTGAAAGTGACCCCATCCTTGTCGATTTTGCGGGTGCCGGAAAGGGAAAAGACCTGGAAGCCACCCGAATCGGTCAACATGGGTCCCTGCCACTGCATGAACTGGTGCAACCCGCCCAGCTCCGCCACCAGGTCATCCCCTGGCCGCAGGAACAGGTGGTAGGTGTTGGCCAAAACCAATTCCGCGCCTAGTTCGGTGAGCTGCGCAGGGGTGACGGCTTTCACCGTGGCCTGGGTGCCAACTGGCGCGAAAATCGGTGTGTGCAAGACGCCGTGGGGTGTGTTGAATTCGCCGGCCCTGGCCTGCCCATCCTGGGCTTTAACGGTCCACTCAAACATGGCTTTTTCCTGAATTTCTAATTTGTTTGCTCAAGGTATTCACACGTTTCTGTTGCGTGGGTGTCAGGTCCACGCTTCTTTGCTGCAAAATTGCATCAAATTCCACGCCCTTCGCGTCTGTCACAGCCACGGCAATTTTTTCCGCGTATTGGGCCACGCTGGATGGCCGGCAGGACCGCAGGATATCAAAGAGCACGGGCAGGAGCTTATCGCGGTAATTCGCGCTGGTTCGGGCGGCTTCGGCCAGGGCCGCCACCCCGGCATCCCGCGTGATGACGCTGCCTCTTTCCATGACCCGTAGAATTTCATCGCTGGCGGTAAAGATGAATTGGGGAACGCGCGGGGCAATGGTGGCAAGCGCGATCATCCCACCCCATACCAGCCGGTTGTTCTTCTGACGCAGCAGGGAGAGGAATTGTTGGGCGTAAGCAGAGATTGCGTCTGGGTTCAGCTTTCCGAGTTCGTACAGCACCTTGACGCAGTCACCGCGCAAGCGGTCAGGTCCGCGTGTGAGGCCATCCACCAAATCCGCAACCGCTTGTGGGTCTGGATGGGTGGCCAGCTGGGCTGCCAGCGCGATTTCCAGTTGCTCGCCCCGGGCGCCCGTGCTGCTTGAAAGCTGCTCCAAGATGCTCATGTTTCTCCTGTTCCTGCTTGATTTTAACCCAATCAGGCGCTTCCCCGCCCTGTTTTACTTGTCAGGTCAGGGTCGGAAGATTATACTTCAACGCTATGGAAATTAACTCGTATTCCACTTGGTTGGAAGTTGACCTGAACGCCATCAAACAAAACGTTGCCCGCATTAAAGAAATGACCGGTACGGAAGTAATGGCAGTGATTAAAGCCAACGGTTATGGGCACGGCGCCCGGCCGGTGGCCCAAGCCGTTGTGGCGGGCGGGGCCACCTGGTGTGGGGTTGCCCGCATCGAGGAAGCGCTCCAACTGCGCCGGGCTGGCATTGCCTGCAAAATCCTGGTGCTCGGGTACACGCCCCCGGCCAAGGTCCCCGAAGCCATTGAGCAAAACATCACGGTTGCGCTGATAGACCCGGAGCTCACCAAAAGCTACCTCGATTATGCCCACATCAACGGCGGCACCCTGCATGCTCACGTCAAGGTGGAGACCGGCATGGGGCGCCTTGGCATGCAGCCCGCGGACTTCCCACCTTTTTTACGTGAACTGGCTGATTCCAACGTCCTCGTCGACGGTATCTTCACGCATTTTGCTGGCGCGGATGAACCTCATACTGGATCCACACTTCGGCAACTGAAAACATTCAACACGCTCCTTGCGGAATTGGATGCCGAGGGGCTTAAGCCCGCTGTGGTTCACGCCGCCAACTCAGCTGCCATTTTTAACTTCCCGGAAGCTTACTTTGACCTGGTACGGCCGGGTGATATCATTTTTGGCATGTCGCCTTCCCCGTCCATCCAACTCGGTCCCGAGTTTACCCAGGCGCTTTCCTGGAAGGCGCGCATCATTTCGGTGCACGATTTCCCAGCAGGCCAGGGCATCAGCTATGGCTCCACTTATGTGACTTCCAAGCAGGAAAAAATCGGGGTGATGCCCATCGGTTATGGCGATGGCTTCCGCCGGATTGATAACCAGCAGGTGCTGGTTGGGGGCAGGCGCGTCAACGTGGTGGGGCGGGTGTGCATGGACCAAAGTATGCTCCAGTTGGACGGCGTCCCCGGTGTAAAGGTCGGGGATGAAGTGGTCTTGATTGGCCGCCAGGATCAAGAATCCATCAGTGTGGACGAAGTGGCGGACCGCTGGGGCACCATTAATTACGAGGTGGTCTGCGGTTTGGCCGACCGTCTGCCACGGATATACAAAGAATGACCCCATTGATCGCTGCTGAATTTCATTGCCATACCGTCTATTCCCCCGATAGTCTCGTCAGCATTGAAGACCTGTTGTCAACCTGCCGGCAAAAAGATATAGGGAAAATCGCCATTACGGACCACAACGTGATGGCCGGCGCGTTCAAAGCCAAGGAAATGGACCCTGAGCGGGTCATCCTGGCCGAGGAAATCCTTACCACCCAGGGCGAGCTGCTTGGGTACTTCATGACCGAGCCCATCCAGCGAGGTTTGGCCCCGGAAGTGGTGATTGAGAAGCTCAAGAAACAGGGTGCTTTCATCAGCGTGGCTCATCCTTTTGACCCTCACCGCGGTTCCAGTTGGGAACCCGGGACATTGGCCCGGATTATGCGCGATGTGGATGGGGTGGAAGTTTTCAATGCCCGCTGCGTCAGGCAGGCCTATAACGACGAGGCCATGGCATTTGCCGGGCAGCATCAGAAATTGCGCATGGCCGGCTCGGACGCGCATACGCTGAGGGAGTTGGGCCGCGCGGCCCTGTTGATGCCGCCCTTTGAGAATGCCGAAGAAATGCGTGCTGCGGTCGCGAGCGCTGAAATCCGCGCCCAACTTTCAGGCAGCCAGGTGCATCTCTTCTCCACCGCCGCTTCGGTCCTCAAAAAGATAAGCGGACAGAAATAATTCAAGTGAAAATTGACAACAAAAAAAGAGGGCGACCTCTTTTTTCGTTTTAACGTGATTGTCAGGGATGAAAATCAGGCAAACAGGGATATCAGCAGCCAAATCCCCAGCGTCAGGAAGACAATCGTCATGCCAATTTTCACAGCGGCAGCGTGCTTCTTCAGGAACTCTGTCAGGTCCTTGGATGTGGTGCCGAAGTATGCCAGGATGAACACAACAATAAGTGGCACGATGAACATCAGGTTATAAAGCACCAGGTAGCTGATGGCCCTCGCGCGCAGCTCCGGCATTGTGCTCATAAAGATGATGGTGGGCAGGTAAATCTGGCCTGTGCAAGCCAGTTCCAGGAAGGAAATCAGGATGCCGGTGACAAACGCGCCAAGGTAATAGCTGGAAGCTTTCCTCCCCTCGCGGATGGTCTTGTTGATGCGTTTCCGCAATGGTTCGGGCAGGTTCAGGGCCATATCGCCAATTTGCCCCTTGCGCGCTTTGAAGAAATCCAGGATGCTGATAACGGCCAGGGTAAGGCAGAGGACTGCGGTGAGGGCGTAGACGATTTTGCCGATGACTGCCAGGGATTCCTTGACCACGTCCAGAACCTTGTAGAAGCCCAGCCCAACCGCCAGGTAGGCGATGAAAACACCCAGGGTGAAGCTGGCACCAGTCAGGATGACCTCTTTGCCTTTCCTTCCGCTCAGCGTCAGGTACGAGATGAAGAAGATGATGGTGGCGAAAGCGCAGGGGTTTAACCCGTCAATCAGGCCGGCAAACACCACCGCCAGCCACCCCATGGACTTGAACCGGTTCATCAGGGCTGACGTGCCGGTGGCGGCATCGTAGCCCTTCCAAAACGCTGCCGACCCACTATCTTTCAAGGTGTCCAGGTAAGGCGCGATGTTTTGGCTGGTAATTTCGGCCTCACCAATCCAGGCTTTGTCACCGATGAATACAGCAGGCACCTTAAAGTCGTTCTCACGCCCGGTTCGTTGGGCCATCCAGTTCGCGATGTCCGTATCCTCGTAAATATTAAATTCCTCGATGATGAGCTGCGGGTACTGACTTTGCAGGTATTGCAGGTCAGCATGTGCTCGGTTGCATTCCTTGCAGCCCACCTGGTAGAAGTACGCCATGTAGATAGGCGCGTTCACTTCGCAGGCAGAAGGGTCGTCAGGGGAGCAGGCCAGTGGGGTTTCGGTGGAGGACGTCGGGGGTACGGAGACCATTGCCACGGGGTCCAAACCTTCAATGGCCGGGAAGGTAATTCCATCTCCGGCCAGGCCGGCTTCTACGCTGGAAAGCAGGTCGGCACGGTTTTGTTCCTCACCGATCAAAATCTGGTCACCCAGGACCACGGTGGGGAGCCCACGGTCGCCCGCGCTGATGTTATAGGCGGTTTCCACCTTGAGGAGCGCCTGGTAATAAGCTGGGGTCCCCAGCTCCAGCAGGCGCAGGTCAATCTCACCCGGGTATTTTTCTTCCAACGGGTAGACGATTTCGTTCAGGATGTCGATGCAGTGGGCGCAAGTGTTCGAATAAAAGTAATATCCGTGCACCTTCGCGTTGCTTACATCAACCGTGGGGGTTGGCACTGTGGGTCCGATGCCCTGCGGTGAGGACTGGCTGGCGCTGGCGATTTGCGGAAGCAGCAGGGAGAAGAAGGCGATAAGCGAAAAAAGAATGGAAAGCCTGAATGCTTTGTTTTCTCTTTGAGTCATGGTTTTGATGTGTTTTCCTAACTATTTATTTGGCAGGGGTGCCTGGAAGGCGAAACCCACCCATTTTAGCATGTTTTTTACCCCGCCACAGGTCAGCGGATATATAATTTTTGCGCGATGCTACGGAACTACACGATTTCAATCCGGTCGAGCTTGAAGCGGCTTTCATTAAACAACTGGGTGAGGAGGGCTTTTTCCGCGTCCCCCAGCTGCCTCAGAATCATGCGCAATTGAAACTGGCCTTCCTTGTTGGTCATGCTGACGGTTCGCAGGATGTTGCCACCAGCCTGCGAGACCAAGCCAGCAAGGTACGAAAGCACGCCGGGACGGTTGGTGGAGTTGTCTCCGCTGACTTCCACGGTGGTCCAGCGCAGCGCCCTAGAGATGCCCACCAGGTCCAGGGTATTTTCAAGCTCCTGCAGGTAAATGGCGCCACCGCCGACCGCGGCGTAGAGGTCGTCCAGGTTCGCGCAGGCCAGCATCCCAAGCAGGGCTTCAATCAGGGGCGTATCCAGGGCGGCAACATCCTCCAAATCCAGCAATCCCCGGGCTGCCAGCAGAGCATGGATTTGCTCTTTGCCTTTCTTGCTGGCTTCCTTGAGGGAGACCGTGGCGAGAACAATTCGCAACCGCCGTGCCGTGGTGACGTTGCAGTGATTCAGCCAATCTGGTTCGGGCGTTTTGTGCGCCCCGCTGGTCACCACTTCCACCAGGTCACCCGGGTTGAGCGTGTCGTAGATGTGGCGCTCCTCGTGGTTGACCAACACCTTGCTGATTTTATCCAGGTAAAACTCCTGGATGGCTGCCACGCCGTCCAACACCGTGCTGCCTTCCTGCAGGAAGCGTGTTCCGCCGAATGGGGTCAAAATTTGGACAGGGGAATACTTCGAGATATCCTTCTGATTGTTAATCGCGTAAATGACACCCCAGGTGTTTTCGCCTTCCATCTCATCAGTAGCAATCGCGATTTCCACCGCGCCAGCGCCAGGCATCCAGGTGGTCACCTGCAGCGCGCGGTAACCGTTTTGCGGTGAAGCGATGTAGTCATCAAAGCGGTCCTGGTCCAGGTTGCGACTGAAGTAGCGGTTTACGCGCGCCAGAAGCCGGTAGCAGGCGGTCTCGTCATTCTCTTTGACCAGCATTCTGAAGCTGACAATGTCATTCACAGCCGAAAAGTCCTGCAGGGAGGTGCGACGGGCGCGCGCCATGCGTTGCAGCTTGTCCCAGGCCTGCCAGTAACCGTTCACAGTGAACCGGATGGCACCATCTATGCCCTCCGCTTCCATCAGGTGGGCTAATTCGCCCAGGTAGTAACGGATGAAATTCAGGTTCAGGCGCGGGTCGGCGTCAATTTTCGCCTTGACCATCGAGAAGGCTTCCGGTTCGGCATAGGGAAAGGCCATGTCTTCAATCCAGCGCCGCCAGCGGTAACAATTAAGAATGCCCGCCAGCTTTCCGTAAGCCCGGATGGCTTCGTTGGCTTTTTGCCATTGCTTGCCACGCGCCTGGTAATTGAGGGTCATCAGATTATGGCTTTTATCCGCCAGCTTGACAACAAAAACGGCCGGGTCCCGGAACATGGCAATTTTCCGCAGGGTTTCGATTTCGCGCGTGCTACCATCGCGCGGCGTGCTCATCTTGGTGACGCCATCCACGATGTGGGCAACTTCCTCACCCAGAGGTCCTGGGAAAAGGTCGCGGATTTCCTCAAAACTCTCGCCCTGGTCTTCAACGGTGTCATGCAACAATGCCGCAATGGTCCAGGCTTCCTTGTGAACCAGCTGATCTACAAAAGCGCCCACCCAGGCAGAGTGCGTGGCAAAATACGGTTCCCCCGAAAGGCGTGTCTGACCGGCGTGGATCTTTTCACCCCACTCGTAAGCCTTTTGAATGGCTTCCGTCCTGGGAACAAAAGGACCCACGTGAAACTCGTCCGTAATGCGAGGACGGATTTCGTTGATACTCTCAACTTCAACCACGGTCCTGACAACCTTTCATCCATCCAGATTAAGATGCTATCGTTTTATTATAGCTTATTTGATATTATTTCGGATTGAAATTGACAATTATTGTCCAAAAAAACTAACGTTGGTGCGAGTCAGCAAAAAGAGGTGCAAAAGCAGGGCGGCTCCCAGGATTATCCAAAATTGGGTTTTGCGTGTTTTGTGATGGAAAACGGACATTCCCAGCAGGCCTCCCGCTGCCCCTCCGAGAATGCTGAGCGCGAACAAGGTCTTTTCAGGGATGCGCCAGCGTCCCTGGATTGCAGCCTGCTTGTCGTAACCAAACACGAGGAAGGTTATCACGCTCATGACCAAAATTATCAATACCATAGGGTCGCCTCTTCAACCAGGAAGAAATCATTACACGTTTGGTTATATCACGGCTGTAACGTTACCAGGCACATTTGGTCGGGAATTTTCGCTTAAGGACCCCCTGGCTGTTTGAGCCTTGCTTTAATGCTGGAGGTCCACGCGCCGGTGCGCGGGGAGACAATCCCATCTTGTTAACTTACAACCAAGTATTTTTTTATTTTTGACGTAAGATTAAACTGGTAGACAAAATCATGGAATCAAACCCACGTCGCATCATCCCGCTCGAACCGGTTGAAACCCGTATTCAGGTGGTCAACTCGCATTTTATTGCCAGCCTGTCACCCGCTCGGACCATCGACGAAGCGCGCACTTTCCAAAAGGAAATCAAAGCCCGTTACCCGGATGCCACACATCACGTCCCGGCCTTTGTCATCGGGCACGGTAGTGCCGTAAACGCGCATTGTTCCGATGATGGCGAACCCTCTGGCACAGCTGGCCGGCCAGCCCTGGCGGTATTGCAGGGCAGCGGGGTGGGGAATGTTGCCGTGGTGGTCACGCGGTACTGCGGTGGCACCAAGCTGGGGACTGGTGGGTTGGTGAAGGCGTATGGTGACGCTGTGCGCGAGGTGCTCAAGCTGGTGAAACG
>JAKOSR010000071.1 GCA_029777225.1 Chloroflexota bacterium | reverse complement strand
TTTCCACCAGGGCGATCTGCTGCATATCATGATCACAAGCTCAGGGAAAGATAAGCTTAGCAAAATCACCGGTTCGTAACGAAAGGAATAGGGATTTCATGAGAGTAATGATTATTGGCGGCGGAAAAGTTGGAACATACCTGGCAAATTACCTGTTAAGTGAAAAACACGATGTCAAGCTCATCGAGCTGCGCGAGGAAGAGACCCCAAGGATTCTCCTGGACATTCCCAAGAGCGCGCTCGTTATTGGCAACGGCACGGATCCTGATGTGCTTGAGACGGCTGGTATCCGCAAATGCGACGTCGTGGCGGTGGTGACGGGCATCGACGAGGTCAACCTGACGGCCACCAGCCTGGCCAGGTTCGAATTCATGGTTCCTCGCACCATTGCCAGGATTAACCATCCCAAGAACGCCTGGATGTTCAATGAGAGCATGGGCGTGGATGTGGCCTTGAACCAGGCTGACCTGATGGCAGCGCTCATCGCGGAGGAAATGTCGCTGGGCGATATGATTACCCTGCACAAACTGCGCAAGGGCAAATTTGATTTCGTGGAAGAGAAAATCGCGCCGGACGCCAAAGCGAATGGCAAAAAGATTTCAGAAATCTCCCTGCCCAGACAGTCCACGATTGTGGCGGTATTGCGTCATGGCGAGCTAATCATCCCGCATGGTGATTTGGTTTTCGAAACGGCGGATGAAGTGCTCTCCATCGTGCACCAGAGCGAGAAAAAAGACCTCGCCAAGCTCTTCGACAGGGCCTAAACCCAAAATTACATTTGGATACCTCCCGTGAAAACAAACGGGAGGTATCTTTTTTGCCTGACGAGTTTCCATCAGGCTTGTGATGAATGAAGCTGCCGCTGGAACATTTTGGTAGAATAAACCACACATTTTAACGAAAAACGGAAGTCACCATGTTTAGAACACGCTTTGCTCCCAGCCCGACCGGCTACATGCACATCGGCAACCTGCGTACCGCCTTATACGCTTACCTGATTGCCAAAAAGGCCGGCGGTATTTTCATTCTCCGCATCGAAGATACCGACCAGAACCGCAACGTCCCCTCCTCCGTGCAGGCTATTTATCACGGCCTCGCGTTGGCGGGGATTGTCTACGATGAGGGCCCAGACAAGGATGGTGGCCACGGACCGTATATCCAGAGCCAACGGCTTCCGATTTACAAGACCTACGCTGAAAAACTGCTTGCCAGTGGTGACGCTTACCTGTGTTTCTGCGGAAAAAGTGACAAGCCTGCCCAGGAACAAACCGGTGAACGGGTGCAAGGCTATCGCGATCCCTGCCGGAACCTCTCCGGTAAGGAAGTTGAAGAAAAACTGGCAGAAAGGATATTGCCTGTCGTGCGTCAACGAATTCCCGATTCTGGCAGCAGCAGTTACTTTGACCACGTCTACGGCACCATCACCATTGAAAACAGCCAACTGGACGACCAGGTCCTGCTGAAATCGGACGGCTACCCGACGTATAACTTCGCGAACGTGGTTGATGACCATCTCATGGAAATTTCGCACGTCATCCGCGGACAGGAATACTTGTCTTCCACCCCCAAGTACAACCTGCTCTACCAGGCTTTCGGATGGCAACAGCCCGAATATATCCACCTGCCGCACATCATCAAGGAAGACGGCAGTAAACTGAGCAAACGCAAGGGTGACCCTTCCTTTGAGGACTTGGTGGGGATGGGATACCTCCCCAGCGCGATTGTTAATTACGTCGCGCTCCTGGGCTGGAACCCCGGAGACGACCGGGAAATTTTCATGCTCGAAGACCTGGCCCAGGTGTTCGATATGGACCGGATTAACAAATCGAGCGCGGCGTTTTCATTCGACAAATTACTGTGGCTAAATGGTGAACATATCCGCCTGCTTTCCGAGGAAGCTTTTCATGCCCTCGCGCTCAAGTATTACCCTGAAAGTGTCCGTCACATCGACCTGACCCGCATCAGCCAGTTGATTCACCCGCGCCTTGAAAAGCTTACAGATATTCCAGTCATGGTGTCTTTCATGGCGGAACTACCCGCTTATGATGTGGCCTTATTCGAAAACCAAAAGTCCAGGTCCACGCTTGATTCCAGTAGGAAGGTGCTCAAAGAGACCCTGCCTTTGCTGGAAAGCCTGGCAGAATGGTCAAATGAGACATTATTTGAAACCTTAAAGGCTTACGCGCAGGAACAAGGTCTCAAGCTGGGTACCGTGATGTGGCCCATCCGCACCGCGCTTTCAGGCCTGCCCTCCACCCCCGGCGGCGCCACGGAACTTGCTGACTTGCTGGGCAGACAGAAGACACTCCTGCGTCTTCACACGGGGCTGGTCAAACTCCAGGCGGCCGAATAGTCCTCAGACCCTCCCATATTCAGGCGCGAGGTACACTTCTTGCACCTTCCTAACCAATGAATTTTTGGTCAGGAAAAGGGTTATGATCACAGTCCTGGATATAATGCCGGTTTTGACTGTCTTTCCATACGCGCTGATTTACTACGCGATACTGCTCATATCCAGCGGATTGGCTGTCTTTGGCATTCTCAGGGCGCGCCCCACACCATGGCGCAAGCTCCTCACCGCGTTTGGGGTCATCTTTGGCCTGCAGGCCATCCTGCTGGCCCTGAGCCTGCTTTCTTACCAGGGTTATGAAATCATCCGCCCGCTTTTTCCTCTGCTCCATCGCGGTCTCAACTTTTTAGCCCTACTCTGGTTTGCCTGGGCGTTGAGCTCCCAGGGAAACCGCAATTCAGGCATCTTATTCCCGCTGTCACTAAGCATCTTGGTCATCCTGGCTGTCAGCCTCGCGCCGCTTTTATGGCTGCCTTCCGCTTCGGCAGAGAGCTTTAATGCCTCGTGGATGGATGTTGCCTGGGCAGCGGCCAGCATCTTCATCCTCCTCCTGGCCGGTTGGGCATACCTAAGGGGTGAAGACGCAAACCCGCTGGAAGCCATCCTGATTCTTGGGATTGCCGCCTGCGGTTACATGCTTCACCTGGCCCTGCCCAACACGGGCAGCCTGCCCGGCGCTGTGATGATCAGCCAGCTTTTGTATTACCCGCTTTTTCTCGCCCTCGCCTGGCACCAACACGAAAACGAAGTCAAAACGGCCCTGCCCGTCGCTGCGAGCGCATCCAGTGAGCGCGTCGCTTGTTCAGCACAGGTGGCGGCATCACTTTTGGATGTTTCCCTGCAGGACGCGCGACCCGGCATTCTTGAGGCCCTAACCCGCGCGTTAAGTCTCTATCTGATGGCAGACCTGTGTGCCATCGTGGGTAAGGATTCGCCCAGCCCGGACGCCTCGCTTTTACACACCTACGACCTCATTCGCGAAGAATATCTGCCAGCCATTAATCTCAACGCGCGACAGAATCCACTTGTTTTAACACACCTGGAATCGCGAACCCCGCTCATCATAAACGACGAAAACCACACCAACCCGGAGACCCTCAGCCTGATGCTCCAGACAGGATACAACCAACCTGGCAATCTCTTTCTATTTCCTTTCAGCCCCGCCAGCGAGACAGCGCAGTTTGCCCTGCTGTGTCTTTCCCCCTACACAAACCGGTTGTGGACGCAAAGAGACATCGAGCGAATGCGCGTGGTTGGCCCTCGATTGGATTTGATTATTAGGCAATCCTCACGCAAGGTAAGCGCTCCTGAAGACGCCAGCACAGTATTGGCATCACCCGGCCCAATTGCCAGGGATAAGGCCATCACATCCGACGAACTTGCGGCTACGCGCATCCTGCTTGAGAAGCTAAAAACCGACCAACGAGAGTCACAAGACACCCAGACCCAGGAAGTCCAGCTGTGGACGCAACGCCAGGAGTGGCTGGAAGAACAACTGGACCAACTAACCGCCACCTTGCAGCAAAAGGATCAAGCTCTGGCAGACGCGCAAGAAGCCCAATCCGAAAAAGCCGGCCTGGAAGAGGCTCTGGAAAAGAACGCGCGGCAAATGCGACAACTGAAAACCGCTCTCGCGCAGGCACAGCAACTTATCGAACGAACCCCGACATCTGATGAGGTCGGGATACCCTTTGCCAACATTGAACCCACCCCCGGTGAGGTACAGGAGAAATGGGCTCCCATCGAGGACACAGCGCCACAAGAAGACACTTCCTTGTCAAGCGGTAGGCTTTTGGCCAGCCAGCTGCTGGAGGAGCTTGGGCATACACGCGATGCTTGTGAAAAGCGTGGACTGGTGCTGAGGGACCTTTCCGAGTACTCAGGGGAAATGGAGCCATGGACACGCATCCGTGCCAGGGAGATTCTCGATTTGTTGCTCACAAACGCCTGCCAGGCATCCCCGCGTGGCGCTCTTGTGGAAATGGGCATATACCCAGGGGAAACACCGGAAGGCGAGAGCACCATCGAAATTCATGTCACAGATCGATGCGGTGGCCTCTCACAAGATGAACAAACCCGCTTTCTGAAGTGGATGAACCGACCCGGATACCCGGTACCAACTGGCATCGGAGACGCACGTTCCCTGCGCAAGGCAGCAGCCCTGGTGCAAGCCTGCGGTGGGCACTGGTGGATTCACAGCCAGCTTGGACAACCCACCACTTACAGGGTGTCCATCCCGATGAAGAATAATCAGGACGCCACCCCACTGGAAGGTCTATAATGTACGCAATTGGAATTGGCTTCGTAAAGAAGCCTGGATGAGGTCATGATGCGGTTAAAGAAATACCAGAGTGTTACGCTGATGATATTTATCGTGCTCACGCTTGTTTTCGTGGGCGTCATATTTGCCGGCATCATGGTGAATGTCATGGCGCATTCCTCCACATCGCCTTTCCAAATCAGCCTGAAAGGTTACCAAATCACCCCCACGCCCTTCCAGCCCAATTCCTTCGCCAACATCCTTGAAGATGGAACCATTGAACTGATCCCTCAGCCGCTGCAGACGCCCACGCCTGTACCCACCATCCCCGTGGCCGAACTCCCCAAAAACCAGATGAACATCCTGCTCTTGGGTTGTGACGATTTTGGCGCCAACAACTTCCGCACTGATGTCATCATGCTGCTCTCCATCAACCCAAAGCATAACGCGGTCAGCCTTATCTCGTTCCCGCGGGACCTGTATGTGACCATCCCGGGTTACTGGTCTAATCGCATCAACACAGCCTGGGCGCTGGGAGGGTTTGAGCTGTTGCAGGATACCTTTGAAGTGAACTTCGGCATACACCCGGATTATTACATGATGGTGAACTATAACGGGTTCAAGGACGTGGTTAACAGCCTGGATGGTATTGACGTGGAAGTCTCTGAAGAACTCCAGGATTCCTGCCAATCCGACCCGAGTGGCTGGTGCGTCATTGAACCAGGGCCCCTGCACATGGACGGTGGCACCGCGTTGTGGTATTCCAGGTCCAGGCTGACCACCAGTGACTTTGACCGCAACCGCCGTGCCCAGGAAGTGGTTCAGGCTATCTTTAAAAAGGCCATGAACCTGAACATGATTACAAAAGTGCCGGAGCTTTATGGCGCTTATCGCGAGTACGTGGACACCAACGTGCAGCTTATGGACGTGTTGCCCCTGCTCCCGATGGCACCAGCCATCATGAACATGGAAAACGTCCACCGATACGCGGTGACTCCGGAAATGGTTTATAACTGGATTACGGCTGAAGGCGCCATGGTATTGATGCCCGATTTCTATTCCATCCAGAACATGCTCTCCGAAGCGCTTTATCGCGGGGAGTGAGCCCTTCACCAGGTTTGACGAACACATCAATTGGATTTATACTGACATTATCAATATACCTATACGAATTATCGCGGAGTAACCATGTCTGCAGAATTGACAATTGCCCATATCTCTGAAAACACGACCCTCCAGCCGGCTATCCAGGCCTGGAAGCTTTACCTGCGTGACCAGGGCCGTTCAAACCATACGCTCAAGGCGTTCGCGGCCGACCTAGCCCTTCTGCAGAGTTACCTTCCCACCGACCAGGAATTGGGCAAAATAACAACCAAAGACCTGGACGAATTCCTCGATTGGCTGCAAGCTGACCGGGGCATTCCATGCAGCCCCAAAACACTCTCGCGCCGAATTACTTCCTTAAAATCCTTCTTCCGCTGGCTGACGCAATTTGGCGTGCTTTCCACGAACCCGGCCGAAAAAATTGTGCAAAAAACGGTTTTCAGCCCATTACCCGTCACCCTGACCCGCCAGGAATGCCTGAAGGCGCTCGACGCCGCGGATGGCATTCGGACCTCGGCCAACCCGGACCCCCGCCCGTACACGCTGCTCCTGTTGGTGCTTGAAACAGCCTTGAAAAAGGGCGAGGTGCTCAGCCTGATGGTCAATCACCTGGAACTGGACGACCCGGAAGGCCCGTATATCTTTGTGCGCTATCAAAGCCCGCGCTATCGCTACAAGGAACGCAAGATTGCCGTCTCGCCCCAATGGGTGGAAGCCTACCGCGATTACGCGGAGCGTTATCAAATCAAAGACACGGTATTTCCCTGGTCGCAACGCCGTCTGGAATACCTTTTGGAGGACGTGAGCAAGGTTGCCAGCATGGAAAAGCATATCTCCTTTGATATGCTGCGCTGGACCAGCGCGCTCAACAACCTCATCGAAGGCACACCTGGCGACCAAATCAGGCAAAAATTGGGCGTCTCGAAGATACAATGGCGGGAAGTCTACGAAAAATTACGCAATCTCGCCCGTGAGCAGGGATATTCCTTAACCGAAGCCGCCTGAAAATCAAAGCATCAGGTTCGGTAAACTATAAAATGTGAGCAAGGCAAATGACATACAAAACTGGTAAAGAACGCAAATCCACATTTCCGTGGGTACTTTTTCTCGTAGTAATCATCACATCTTTGGTAGTGATGTCTGGCTTGAGCCTGAACAAGATTCGCGAAGGTCAACCTGGCTTCCTGACCAACCTGTGGCTAAAAGACGCCAAGGCAAACTCAGACCTCATCCTGGCAGAAAATCCAGCCGCGCTGGAAATCCCAAAATACGTCAAGACGATTATGTTCCTCGGCAAAGACGCAAGCGAGGATGGCACCTACCGTACTGACGTAATGCTCCTGGCCGCCTTCAACGTGAAAACGGGGAAGATAAATCTGTTTTCCCTTCCCCGGGACCTTTGGGTGACCATCCCCGGATGGGAAGACCAACGCCTCAACACCGCCCAACCGCATGGCGGTAACGCGCTGCTGGGCGATACGCTCGCGTATAACTTTGGCTTCCGTCCTGACCATTACGCCATGGTGGACTTCACCGGCTTCATGAACATGATTTATGTCATTGATGGCATCGATGTTGAAGTGACGGAACGCATGGAAGATAAATGCGACTTTAATGCCGAGCAATGGTGCGTGGTTGAACCCGGCACCGTCCACATGGACCAGGCCCAGGCGCTCTGGTATGCCCGCGCGCGGCTTAATTCAACGGATTTTGACCGCACCCGCCGCGCCCAGGAAGTAGTACAGGCGATTGTTAAGAAAATTCTGAAACCCACCAGCATCCCGCACTGGCCAGCTTTCATCAAGGCTGCCTTGCAGGCAATCGATACTGATGTCAAAGTAACCGATGCCTGGGCTTACGCCTTCCCCCTGGCCAGGTTTTTGAAGGATGACCTGATGACCACCTACCGCCTGACAACGAATGAGGCCATCCCGTTCACAACCAGCGGCGGGGCCATGGTTCTGCAGCCAAATTACCCTGCCATCGAGGAAATTCTCAACCAGGTCTTTTGGATTAGCCAGTAAGCCTGCTAATCCCCTTCGGGAGAAGTGAGCCACAGGTGCAATACTTGCGGTTCATCCCCGAGTAAGCGCCAGGGTTGCGCGATGCGCAAGCCGGCCACCCAAATTAAGGATCCCCCGCTGCAAACCAAAGGCCAAAAGGCCCGGGCAGCCTGGGGGATTTTGTTATTGATGAGGAAATCGCTTACTTTTTGGTGCCGCAGGCCCATGCCCAAAGGCGACCAGCTTTCACCATCCCGCCTCGGTCTCACTACCAGCGGCCATTCCAGGTCGGCCGGGTTGAGAAAACCATGCCTTGAGTCCTGTAGGATTGAGGGTTTTAACCTCCGATATGCCTTGTTAGTGATGAGGGCGGCATGCAACTTCCAGCCATTTTCCAGGGCTAATGGTGCAGACTGGGTCAGGCTGGCCGGTTCTGGCCCACGCAACTGCGGAAAGCCCACCACCCTGGCTGGTTTGCCTGGCAGTTGGAAGGTGATTTGATCAGCCGAGAGCAGCAACTCCACCCCGGGGAGTACCATCCTGCCCAACCTGCCCTCGTCCAGCGCAGCAAGTACCCGCTCGACGCGTTGAAAGCCGAAATCACGCAAATCCGGCTTCAGGGTGGAAACTGACCGTAAAATCATCCGTCGCTGCCAACCCTTCTCGAGGGAGATGAGAACATCCTTCTTTAAAATCAGCACCCCTTCCTCCGGCTCCTGCTGCAGGCATTCCGCAAACCTGGCCTGCTCAAGGCTTTCAAGGATGGACCTGTCGGATTGGATGACCTGAGCATTGCGCCGCACCAGGTTACGAATGGCGGGATTGAAAGTTTCCAGGTACGGGATTAATTCAGACCGCAGCCTATTGCGAAAGAAGTTGGTGTCCAGGTTGCTCTCATCCGTAATGTATGGCAGCTCATGCTCACGGCAGTAAGCCAATACATCTTCCCGAAAGAGACCCAACATCGGCCGAAAGATGGGAATTTCAGCATCCAGCTGCCGCAGGTAGGTGACGGGTTGCATCCCGCTCAGGCCGTTGAGCCCCGCACCGCGCAGGAAGTGCATCAGGATGGTTTCAACCTGGTCATCGGCCTGGTGCGCGACAACCACCGCCTGGGCCCGGCGTTTCCTGGCCGTCTCAAAAAGGAATTTGTACCTGCAAAGCCGGGCTGCTTCCTCAATGCCCAGACCTTCACGCTCAGCAAACTGCTGCACATCCTGGCTGCCGAGCGCGCAGCGCAGCCCCCAGGCCTTCGCCATTGCCGCCACTTTCTTTGCTTCCGTGCCTGAGTTAGGGCGCAATCCATGGTCAAAATGGGCGGCCACAACCTTCACTGAAGCCTGGGCAAGACAATGCAACATCGCGAGGCTGTCCGCGCCACCGGATATACCCACAATCAACGTTCGATTCGGATTGTATCCACAGTCTTTTACCAGGGAAGCCAATAGTACGTCTGAAAACATACTCAGATTATAGCATCGCGATTCCTGGCCAAACCCGTCATCCGGCATGAAGTACAATTGGGGCATGGCAGACATCCAAAAACCCTTCGTCCTTGGCATCACCGGCAACATCGCCTCCGGAAAAAGCGTGGTGAGGCAATACCTGGAAAACGCAGGCGCGCTGACCATTGACGCGGATTTGCTCGCCCAGGAAACGTACTTGCCCGGGAACCGCGCCTATCAGCCGATTCTGGATACCTTTGGGACTGACCTTTGCCTCTCTGACGGCCAAATAAACCGTGGTAGGCTCGGCAGGATTGTTTTCAGGGATCCGCGGGCGCTGGAAACGCTGGAAGGAATCATCTACCCCCTCCTGGGCGGGCAGCTCGAAAAAAACATCCGGGAATGCAAACTACCGCTCGTGGTGATTGAGGCGGTCAACCTTTTCGAATCTGACACGTCCCTGCTTTGTGACCGGGTTTGGGCAGTGATCGCGGATGACGAGGTACGCAAGGAAAGGTTGATGGATACACGTGGGCTTGAAGAAGCGGACGCCCTTCAGCGCATCGCGGCCCAACCGTCACAACAGGAAAAAATCAACCGCGCGGATTATGTCATCCATACCGATGTAAGCCATCAAAGCACCTATGACCAAACCGCCACAGGTCTCCTTGGTTTGGGCCTGGATTTGACTCAAACGGTTTTGGCAGGTGAAGGATTTGAGTATCGAACCCTGTTGCCCGCGGACTTTGCACAGGCCGCTGAAATCCTCTCCCGTCAGAGCGAGGAATGTTACCAAGCCGAGGATTTTTACCGCCTTTTGGGCACGCACACCATCCTCGCCGCGGTGAATGACCTGGAGCTCACCCATTTTGCCTTCTGGAAGATGGACCACCACCTGGCCATCCTGGAATCGGTCTGGCCAAGCGCTTGTGGTGATGTGGCCAGAACGGGCCTTGTGAACGCGGTGGAGCACTTCGCCTGGCTCCATGGCTGCCAGGTTTTTGTCGTACCAGAGTCTTACATGAAACCCGCCGAGGCTAAAAGCGCTGGTTTTCTGCCCGGAAGTGATGAAATTCCTGGTATCCACCCCCTGGCGCTGAATAATTTCCTTAGAAAGCACGGCCTGATGCCCGGAGAAGTTTTCCAAAGGCCTCTGCAATAGACTGTTTTTACCAAAAACGCCCGACCAAAGCGGTTATACTTAAATTTAAGGGTTAGGCTCCATGCAAGAATTGATTAATAACCTTATCTTTATACTGCAACGCTTCACCTGGTCGAGCGTGCTTGATGTCGTGCTGGTCACGATTATTTTCGCATTGGTACTGTACTTCCTGCGGGACACAGAAGCTCAAAACCTTATTCGTGGCATTTTCCTGGTTATCATCCTTATCACCCTGCTGACCACGGTGGTCAACCTGCCTGCCTTCACCTGGATGGTGAACACCTTTACGCCCGCGTTAATCCTGGTCATCCCGGTCATTTTCGCGCCGGAGATTCGCCGCGCGTTGGAACGTGTGGGACGCCTTGGAAGCATTGACTTGTTCACCCGCCGAAAAGGCGGCAAAAGCACCGACCAGCTGGAGATGACCCTCCAGGCCATCGTCAAGGCAGCGGTTCAGCTCTCGGAACGCCGGCATGGCGCGCTAATTGTCTTGCGCAGGCAGCAATACCTGGACCAATACTACAAAAATGGGGTCATGCTGAATGCCGAAGTCACCCCTCAGCTATTGATGCAAATCTTTTACCCGAACTCCCCCCTGCATGATGGCGCGGTAATTATTGACAACAACCGCATCAAGGCTGCCTCCTGCGTGATGCCTCTTTCGAGCTCAGGGGTATTGAACAGCTCGGTGGAACGGTCTGTGGGTTTACGCCACCGGGCCGCCCTTGGGATTAGCGAGGTCAGCGATGCCATCGCGGTGGTGGTTTCAGAGGAAACCGGCACAATTTCCATCGCGCACCGTGGCCGGCTCATCCGCCGGCTGGACGCTGAGCGTTTGGCCAACAGCATGCGAGCCTTCCTCACAAGCAACGAATTGCTCAATACGGAAAAAGCCAAAGGCAGGCTGCGAAACTTGTTCACCAAAAAACGCAAAAAGACGGAGGAGGAGCAGGAATGAAATCCCTTCGCTCAATTATCCGTTTTATCCCCACGCTCCTGACCGCTTTGTTGCTCGCGATGGTGGTTTGGGTTTCGGCCGTTACCTCCACGGATCCGAATGAAGAGATTACATACATCAACCCTGTGCCGGTGACCATCCTGGGCCAGAACCCGGACCTGCTTCTCACCAGCGATACCCCCAGCGCGGTCACGATCAGGATTAAGGCCCCGCGCTCCATCCACGCCCAGCTGTCCAGCAATGCCAACCTCATTCACGCGTCGATCAACCTGTCGGGGCTCTCCGCTGGGACTTACAAACTGACCCCAAAAGTTACTGTAGATATCGGCCCAACCCAGGTCACCAGCTTTACACCGGCGGTGCTGGAATATACGCTGGAACAAATGGTCTCCAAGTCCGTGGATGTGACCCTCCGCCTGACCGGCAACCTGCCAATCAGCTTCGAAGTCGGGGAGGCCAGCATCGCTAACAAAACCGTCCAGGTGACCGGCCCCGAATCCAAGGTGAACCTGGTGACGCAGGTTGTTGCAGGGGTGGACCTGACCAACATGACCACCAGCATCTCCCGGACGGTGGAACTCAGTGCCCTGGATTCAAGAGGAACCAAGGTCACCGGTGTGGACCTGACTCCCTCACAGGTGTCGGTGGATGTTCCCATCAAGCAACTGGGCGGGTACCGCAATGTGTTCGTAAAAATTGTCACCACGGGCTCCATTGCGCGGGGGTTCTACCTAACCGGCCTGGTCGCCTTGCCCCCCAATATCACCATCTACGCCAGCAACCCGGAAATCGCTAAAAATATGCCATCCTTTGTCGAGACCGCGCCCATCAATTTGAACGGGGCGGAGCTGAGTTTTGAGACCATCGCGGACCTCAACCTGCCAGAGGGGATTACAGTGGTGGGTGAATCTAATGTCATCATCCAGGTAGGGATTGCCCCCATTGAAAGTTCTCTGCTGCTCGTGGATGTACCCTTGGAAGTGATTAATCTCACCGGCGGTCTCAAGGTCACCCTTTCACCGGATAAGGTGGATGTGTACGTCTCCGGTCCGCTTTATCTTTTGGACCAGCTCACCAAGGCCAATATCAAGGCGACCCTGGACCTGGCCCAGATGACTGCGGGGAATTACCAGCTCACGCCCGCCATTACGTTTGAGAATCCGGATCTTCGCCTTGATACAATTCTCCCTGGAACCATTGAAGTGGTCATATCCCGGTAGCAAGTAAGGAAATTTGAATTAGCTTATGAAAAAACCTGTAATCGCGCTTGTGGGCAGACCAAATGTCGGCAAGAGTACTTTGTTTAATCGCCTGGTTGGGGAGCGGCTCGCCATTATCGACGATGTTCCCGGCACCACGCGTGACCGCCTGATTGCTGAAGGCGACTGGGCCGGCCATGATTTTTTCGTGGTGGACACTGGCGGGATTGACCCGAGCAAACAGCGCACGCAAAAACCCCTCTCGATTGGTTCCGCGGAATTTGTGGATGATATCCGCGCCCAGGCGGAAGTGGCCATGGAAGAAGCTAACGTGATTATCCTGGTGGTGGATGCCCAGGCCGGCATCACCCAGGCCGACCGTGAAGTGGTGGACATCTTGCGCCAGCGCCAGCGCGGAACTGACCCGGCCAACCAGCCGGCCATAGTCTTGGCCGCCAACAAGGCCGATAGCGACACCTACCGGTTGAACGCGCTGGATTTTTACACGCTCGGTCTTGGGGAACCTTTCCCCATTTCTGCCATCCATGGCACCGGCACTGGCGACCTGTTGGACGCTGTGGTGGCTCACTTTCCCCCGCCACAGGACGAGACAGCCGATACCAACACCATCAAAGTTGCCATCGTTGGCAAACCCAACGCGGGGAAAAGCAGCCTGCTCAACAAGCTGGTCGGCAGGCAACGTTCCATCGTGAGCAATATCCCAGGCACCACGCGCGACGCGATTGACACCGATATATCCCTCGATGGGCAGGATTACACGCTTATCGACACCGCGGGTATCCGCAAGCGTGGCTCCGTCATCCCCGGCGTGGAAAAATATTCCGTCCTGCGCGCCATGCAGGCCATCGAGCGCTGCGACGTCGCGCTTTTGGTGATTGACGCGGTGACGGGCATTACCGCGCAGGATACCCACATTGCTGGCTACATTAACCAGGCCTGGAAGAGCGTCATCCTGGTCGTCAACAAATGGGACCTTGTTGAGAAAGACACCAACACCACGGTCGAGTTTGAAACGCGTATCCGGGAATCGCTCAACTTTCTGCCCTATGTTCCAGTCATGTTCATCTCCGCCGCTACGGGTCAGCGCACCAACCTGGTACTGCCGATGGTCAAACGGGTCCAGGCCGAACGCCTGGCCAAATTGCCCACCGCCCACCTGAACCGCATCCTGGTCAGCGCTCAGGATTTGCACCAGGCTCCCTCTGGTTCCGGCAAACTCTTCCGGATTTATTATGGCACCCAGGTGCGTACGGAACCCCCAACATTTCTGCTCTATTGTAATGACCCCAGCCTGAGTCATTTTACCTATCTGCGTTTTCTTGAAAATCAGATCCGCAAGGAGTATCCTTTTATTGGCACCCCCATCCGCCTGATCCTGAAACAGCGCGAACGCGAAGAACGGGATGAACGCTAAGGTTGGAAGCTGATATAATGCGGTTTATCCCGCGGGGATAAAAAAGTTAGGACATCAAGTGGATAATTTAACTTCTTCGACTGAACCGGAAAATAATCCTGAGACACCCTCAGGCAAAAACACATCTTCCCTTGGTTTTTGGCGCGACCTGTTTGAGACCATTCTTATGGCCGTGCTTTTGTTCCTGGTTCTAAACACCGTCACCTCGCGCGTCCGCGTTTACAACATCAGCATGGAACCCACACTGAAACAGGGTTATTTGCTGGTTGTCAACAAGCTGGCCTACCGCTTCGGGGATCCCAAGCATGGTGATGTGATTGTCTTCCATTTCCAGGGTGACACCAGCGAAGATTACATCAAACGCGTCATTGGCCTACCCGGCGACCAGGTGGAAGTGAGCCAGGGGGTGGTCAAAGTCAATGGCGTTCCCCTGACCGAACCTTACCTGAACGAGCTGCCGAGCTACGCCAACATCTGGACCGTACCAGAAGGCAAATTATTTGTCCTGGGTGATAACCGTAATTATTCATCCGATTCCCACGAATGGGGCTTTGTGGATGAGAGCTGGGTGGTGGGCAAGGCCGTCGTGATTTATTGGCCGCTGGACCAAATCCGCCTCCTGACCGGCCCTGACCTGGTGAAGGCCGCCTCTGTTTCCAGCCAATAGCATCCATCGGAACGAGTCCGCTTTTACACTGTCAGCCTGCTTTGCCAGGTTGTAGAAGCCTCAATATTACGGGTATAATAATCATAAATGAAATCATCTCTTCCAGCTAATCCAGAGACCTGCCCGCGCTGTTACGTTGGTCGCATTCAACAGAAAGGCACTCTGCTTTCGACCATCGTGAATGGGGAATTGCTTTCAATCCCCAATTTCCCTACGTGGGTTTGTGACATGTGCCACATTTCAATGTACGACCCCGCGGCCATTGCTCAATTGCGCGCCCTGCTCGTCCCATTGGGCACGCCCTCCCGGCAGTCAAAACAACGCAAGCCCAAGCTTGTCAACACCCAGCAGGAAAACAAGGTTTCCCAAAATCCTGCCAAAACCAACCCCCTCTAAAAATTCAAAACTCAATTTATGGGCAAGTGTCAGATTTTTGTCTGATATTGCCTTTTTCGTTGACTTCAATTTGTTGAAGTGCTATCATATATTAACACTTAGAAATTATTTTCATTTATTCTGTACATTAAAAACGGAGAGTTTGTTTATGGATGCAGTGTTATTATCCCGCATTATTGGTTTGGTTGTCTTTGGCATTATTGGAATTTTTTCCGGCATACCCATCCACAATTTCTTGTTAACCTTTTGGTCCACTTACCCGCTTTCCAACGGGGTCACAATGGCTATTGTTATTGTGATTCTCGCGGCATTGGGTTTTTTAATCACGCCCTGGATTACCATCAAGCCGCTTCAGGCGCTAAAAAAAGCGTTTCGCCATTCCGCGCCGCAGGTGCTGATTAGCGGTTTGGTGGGCCTCATTGTTGGCTTGATCATTGCTGCCATCATCGCTTTCCCGCTTTCCTTGCTTCCCTCTCCGATGGGTAGCCTTTTACCCGTATTGGGTCTTTTCCTGTTCGGTTACCTCGGCGTTTTCCTATTCACAACCAGGAACCAGGATTTCACCAATCTCTTCAAAAGTGTTTCCAACAGGACGCCTGCGCGTGGCAAGAATGCCCCGTCGGATTCTGAACGCCGCATTTTGGTGGACACAAGCGCCATCATCGACGGAAGAATCGCGGATATTGCCAAAACCGGCTTTTTGGGGGGAACGCTCATCGTCCCTCGCTTTGTTTTGAATGAACTGCAATATGTTTCGGACTCCGCAGATAGCCTCCGGCGTCAGCGCGGTAGGCGTGGCATGGATGTGCTTTCAGAGCTCCAACAAAACGCGGACATACCGGTAAGCATCTCTGATATGGACGTGGATGGCGTGCGGGAAGTGGATGATCGGCTGGTTATCCTTGCCCGCCAGATGAATTGTCCAATCCTGACCAATGATTACAATCTCAACCGCATCGCGGAGCTCCAGGGTGTCAAAATCCTCAATATCAACGACCTGGCAAACGCGGTCAAGGTCATCCTCCTCCCTGGTGAAACTTTCTCCATCCGTGTCATCCAGGAAGGCAAGGAATACAACCAGGGCGTAGGCTATTTGGACGACGGTACCATGGTCGTCATCGAAAACGGTCAGCGCTACCTCGAAAAAGAGATTCCGGTCACAGTGACAAAAATTCTCCAAACATCCGCTGGCCGTATGATTTTTGCCAAGCCGGAATAGCAGGCTGGAAAGCAGGTCCACATGGGTCTAAAAATATACAACACGTTGACGCGCACGAAGGAAGATTTTGTGACGCTTGAACCGGGCAAGGTGCGCATGTACGTTTGCGGACCGACCGTGTATGACAAGGCCCACATTGGTCACGCGATGTCGGCGCTCGTCTTTGATGTTGTCAGGCGCTACTTGGAGTACCGTGGGTACGAGGTTCGTTACGTCATGAACTTCACCGACGTGGACGACAAGATTATCGACAAAGCCAACAAGATTGGAGCTAACCCCTATCAGCTCGCACAGGGCTATATCGATGACTACAAGCGCAACCTCGCCAGCCTGAATATCAAGCCTGCGACGCTCAATCCGCGCGCGACTGAGGAGATGGACCAGATTATCGCGATGATTCAACGCCTGATAGACCAGGGTGCCGCGTATGAGACCGCCGGTGACGTCTATTATCGCGTCTCGAAAGACGAAGACTACGGCAAGCTCTCGGGCCGCCGGCTGGAAACAATGAACGCCGGGGCGCGGATAGAAGTGGATGACCGCAAGGAACATCCGATGGACTTCGCGCTTTGGAAATCCGCCAAGCCCGGTGAACCCGCCTGGGACAGCCCCTGGGGAAAGGGACGTCCCGGCTGGCACATTGAGTGCTCAGCGATGAACATGCGTCATCTTGGCGAGCAAATCGACATCCATGGCGGGGGGAACGACCTCATTTTTCCGCACCATGAAAACGAAATTGCTCAAACAGAAACGCTCACCCATATGCAATTCGCGCGCTATTGGATGCACAACGGCATGCTCAGCCTCAAATCCGAAAAGATGTCAAAATCGTTGGGTAACATGATTAGCATCGACGATTTCCTTGCCGCTCACCCGGGTGATGTCATGCGCCTGTTGGTGCTCAATGGGTCCTATCGCACGCCGCTGACCTATAATGAGGAAATCGTGGAACAAACTGAACAGGGCTACAGAAGGCTGCTGACAGCCAAAAAAAGCGCCAATCCCGGGGCGGCAGGTCTCCAGCCGACCCAAGCCCTCGCTGTGGAAGAAAACACCCAAAAAGCCCGCGCGCTCTTCGTCGAAAGCATGGATGATGATTTCAATACCTCGGCTGCTGTTGCGGTTTTGTTCGAACTTGTCCGGGTCATTAATCAGGCGCGGGATGATGGGGCCACACAAGCCCAGCTGCAGCCCACCCAGGACGTGTTCAACGAACTGGCCAGCGTGCTTGGCCTCGAGCTCCAAAGTGAAGCGCGGGGGACCTCCAACGCGGACCCCTTCATTGATTTGCTGGTCGGGTTACGCGCTAAATTACGCGCCGAGCGGAATTGGGCTCTCTCCGACGAGCTTCGGGATGAACTGAAATTGCTGGGTGTGGTGCTTGAGGATGGTAAGGACGGCACCACCTGGAGCTGGGGGTAAGCTTGCGGGAATGGATTACCGGTCGCAACCCGGTGTACGAGTCACTCAAGGCTGATCGCCGGCATTTCTTCCGGCTCATGCTGGCTCGCGGTTCCCGCCTGGATGCCCGGCTGCCCGAGATTTTGACCTTTGCCCAAAAACGTGGCCTGCCCGTGGCTGAAGTCTCCCGGGAACAACTGGATAGCCTCTCCACCCATCACCAGGGCGTGGCCCTTGAGGCCAGTGAGTATCCTTACGCCGCCCTGGAGGATTTGATTGCCTTTAGCAAGACAAAATCTGAACCGCCCTTTTTCCTGTTGCTGGATATCATCCAGGATCCTCAAAACCTGGGCACCCTGTTGCGCACTGCTGAAATCATGGGTGTGCATGGCGTGGTCATCCCCTCCAACCAGGCCGCCCAAATCACCCCCACGGTGGTGCATGCCTCCTCCGGCGCGGTGGAATACCTGCGCGTGGCTCAATACAACCTCGCCCAGGCGATAGAACGCTTCAAAGAACTGGACGTGTGGGTGTATGGCTTGGATGAAGATGCCCGCTCAAGGGTTCCCGCGCAACTTCGCTGGGAGGGTGCCCTCGCGCTGGTGGTTGGCAACGAGGGGACAGGCTTGCGGGAGCTTGTTCGCAAAAAATGCGATGAATTGGTGCGCCTGCCGATGGTTGGCCAAATTGACTCACTAAACGCCGCGGTGGCCGGATCGATTGCCATCTATCTTGCCCGCCAGGCCAGGCTCAGCGCGCAATCGCCCAAGCCAGGGCGTTAACGTACCGTTCTTCCCCTTTAATACAAAAGGCTGATTACCAAAACAGGGTGATAACCCACAATCCAATCATGAGAGCGCAGAGCAGCAGGCGCACAATCGCTGCGGAGCCTGCTCCCAGCGCCATGGCCTTGGTGGACTCCCAGGCTTTTTGCTTGTCGTTCGCGTTGCGCTTTAATTCCAGTAAGAACAAAACCCCCAGGGCAAGCGCCAGGCCACCAATTGGAGTGAACAATATCCCGCCAATGATCATTGCCAAAATGGAAACACCAATCTCCCACCAGGGTGCCCCCTTTTCGCGTGCCCGGCCGGCCATGAAGACGTTATCCAGCCACGAGCCGATCAGCATGATGAGCGTGTTCACCACAAAAATCCCGATGGTCAGCCCGCGCTGCCACGGTTCAGCGGATTGATTGAACCTCGTGAAAAGCATCCAAACCAGTTGGCCAATCCACGCCACGGTGAGCCCTGGAAAGAAAACCAGGAATAACCCAAAGAAGCCAACCAGGTTAATCAGGATTGAGATGACCAGCACAACAATCCCGACCCAGGCGGGTAGGTTCATTTCTGGATGACTTCCAGACCACCCATAAAGGGTTTCAGCACCTCAGGGACGACAATGCTGCCGTCAGCCTGTTGGTAGTTCTCCATCACCGCAATGAGCGTGCGCGGCAGCCCAAGGCCGGAACCATTGAGCGTGTTGACAAAGCGAGCCTGGCCACCATCCGCGGGACGGTACTTGATATTCGCGCGCCTGGCCTGGAATTGCCCAATATTGGAAATGGATGAGACTTCCAGCCATTCCTTGCAGCCCGGCGCCCAGACCTCAATGTCGTACGTCTTGTGCGAGCCGAAGCTCAGGTCTCCGGTGCATTGCAGCAGGATGCGGTAGGTGAGCCCCAATTCCCGGCAGGTTGCCTCCGCGTCCGCGACCATGTTGTCCAGCTCCTGGCTGGCGTTTTCGGGCGCGCAATACTTGTACATTTCCACCTTGTCAAACTGGTGACCACGCTTGATGCCGCGCACATCCTTGCCCGCCGACATTTTCTCCCGCCGGAAGCAGGCTGTGTAAGCCGTGTAATTTATCGGTAATTGCTGCTCGTTTACCACCTCGCCCATCAGCATGCCGGTGAGTGGCACTTCCGCGGTGGGCACCATCCAGTAGTCCTCAACCGCGTCATGGTACAGGTTATCGGCAAATTTTGGCAGTTGGCCGGAAGCAAACATCACCTCCTGGTGAACCATCCAGGGCGGGTATATTTCGCGGTACCCTTGCCGGATGTGTAAATCCACCATCCAGAAGATAAGCGCGCGCTGCAGCCGGGCGCCAGCGCCCTCCAGCACGTAAAAACGCGTTCCCGAAAGCTTGACGCCGGCTTCAAAATTGAGGATGCCCAGTTCTGGCCCTAGTTCCCAATGCGGTTTGGGTTCAAAATCGAACTGTTTTTGCTCGCCGATGACCCGCACTACCACGTTCTCTTTGTCGTCCTTGCCAAAAGGCACATCGGAGTCCGGGATGTTGGGAATCCCCGCGACAGTCATGCGTAAGTCGGTTTCCACCTGTTTGAGCTGCTCGTCCAGCACGGCAATTTCATCACCAAGCTCACGCATGGCAGTAATCTTGCTTTCGCGGTCTTCTGCGGTTTTCATCCGGCCAATTTCCTTGCTGACCGCGTTGCGTTCCGACTTCCTGGATTCCACGTCGAGGATTAATGCCCGTCGTTTCTCATCCAATTCAAGAACCGAATCGACCACGTCCGAGTCCATTTGGCGCTTTGCCAGGGCTTTGCGAATTATTTCGGGTTGTTCCCGTATCAGCTTGATGTCGAGCATATGTACCTCACCATATTTTATTCTGCCAGGCCGGAAAACCAGCCGTCCCTTTATTCTACCAATCCTGAGGCATGCCTGCCAGTGTCAGCGGCAAAACCACCCTTTCAGTCTCGCAAATTGCCGCCAGGAATAATACAGATATAATATGACCCATGAAAAAGACCCTCAGGCTGCTGACGCTTTCCATTTTCGTATGCGTCGCTTTTGCTAGCATCTTGCGGCCGGTAGCCGCCGCGCCCAATGCCGTTGGGCTCTCGCAGGAATCCAACCCCAACTATGGTGTCATCACCTCCACGCCCAACGCAGATGGGTCCATCATCCATATTGTGAAAGAGGGCGAAAGTTGCTGGACCATCGCCATGGCCTATGGCCTCACCTGTTCAGAAATCCAGGTCAATAGCGGTAACAGCGCCCAGGCCGAGGAAGTCTATGTTGGCACCACCCTGGTTATCCGCCGGCCTTTCACCCCGACGCCCACCAACAACCACACCCCAACCCCAACGCGCATCACCCCCATGGCAACCGTCAACCGCCCGACCTTCACGCCGATGCCGTCCTTCAGTCCCTTCCCGACGGCTACCGCCACCCCACCGCTGCCTTTGACCCAGCGCGTGTTTGGCAACAGTCAGAAAGTGGGCTTGGGGATGGCCGCGCTTAGCCTGGTCGGATTGGTTCTGCTGGTCATTTTCGGCTTCCTGAAAAAAGAAAAATAGTCACTTCCGCGTGAATGTGACCAAAAAATCACCCGCTCCCTGGAGGCAAAACGGGAGAAAAGCCTCTTTCCGTGGTCTGAAAACGCGAATGGCATATTGACAGAGAAAATCGTTTACGGTTAGAATACTTTTGAAGGATGTGAATATATGTTTCTAGCGATGTCATTGATTTTCCATCACGCCGAACAAGTCGCCACCACAGGCAGTTTCGTCGTCGATGGCCGGATTGCGCCTATTGGCTGAACCTTTCTTAGGATTTGCTTTCAACCACGGGCGTAAGCAAGCTCGTGGTTTTTTGTTTCCTGTTGATCAGGTAAGGTTGTGAAGAACAGAGGAAGTGATGGTTTATACCATCCAGAGGTAAAAATGGAAAAGAATGAAATTTTAAACAAACGAATAATTGATTTACCAGACGCTCCCAAGGTGCCAGGGTTGATCTATCGCCACTTTCAGGGCGAGGCGGATTATCCTGGAATGTCGGCTATTGTGATGGCCATTTGTGAAGCGGGGTTGATGGAAGGTTCTTTCACGGCGGAAGATATGGCTAACGAATACCGCCACCTCACCAATTGCGACCTTTCCAAAGACCTGATTATCGCTGAATTGGACGGCTCAATCATCGCTTATGGTCGTGCCTGGTGGGCTCAGGAAAAGACAGGCAAAGCTTATTACATGCTCCTGGATGTCTTACCGGAGAAAATGGACCTGAAGATTGCCGCTCCCATGCTGCGTTGGATGGAAAGCCGCGCCCAGGATTCCGCCACGGCAATGCCCGCCGATTATGCCGGTGATCTGTTGGATGTCGTGGACCAAAAGGACACCGCCAAAATAACCATGCTCAAGGAATTTGGTTATCAACCAGTTCGGTATTACTTTGCGATGGAAAGGGATCTGGAAAACATTCCTGATATCCCGCTTCCGGAGGGTATCGTGGCACGCCCGGCAATGCCCAGCCAATATCACGAGGTTTGGGACAAAGCCGAGGAGGCCTTTAGTGAACATTGGGGATTCACCGAGCCCACGGAAGAAAATTACCAGGGGTGGAAGGAAAGCCGTTGGTTCCAACCGTTCTTATGGCAAATTGCCTGGGATGGCAACCTGATGGTGGGCCAGGTTCAAAACTATGTGGATATGGTGGAAAATGAACGCGAAAAACGCTTGCGTGGGTACACGGAAGGCATCAGCACGCTCAAAGGTTACCGCGGGCGTGGCATCGCCAGCGCCCTTATCGCCCGTTCACTGAAAATGATGAAAGCGCTCAACCTGGATGAAGTCGCCCTGTCCGTCGACTCGTCCAATGCCACGGGTGCACTGCGTTTATATGAGGCGCTTGGCTATCGCACTTACCGCAAGATGGTTGAGTACCGTAAACCGCTTTTATTGAACGACTAACCAATAAGGTATCGGAGAATATTTATGGAAACAGGTCATGTTGAGAATACTGACACCCCACTTGTTTTTTCGCTGCCAGGGGTTAACTTCCGCCATTTTGCTGGGGAAAGCGATTTTCCCGGGATGGTGGCCATCCTGGCAGCCCGCTTTCAAGCGGAGAAGGATGAGCGTCTCTCGACCCTCGAGGACATCAGGAATCAGTTCGCCAACCTGGCGAACTGTGACCCCGCGCGCGACTATCTCTTCGCGGAGTCTGATGGGAAAATGGTTGGGTACGCGTCTGTTACCTGGGAGCTGGAAGAAGACACCCAGGACCGTGTGTTTTTCCTAACTGTAAACGTTTTTCCGGATTGGGAGGACAAAGGCCTCGATGGCATCCTGCTGGACTGGGCGTGTGCACATGCCCGGGAAATCATTGCTGAATCGCCAAGGCCGGAACAGGATAAGATGGATTTCTTCACCATGCTGTCCGACCAACACCAGGTCGCCCTGCTGGAATTAACTGGCTTCTCACCCGTCCGCTACTTCTTCCGAATGCGGCGCGACCTGGACACCTTACCCAACGATCCGCTTCCAAAGGGAATTGAGCTCCTCCCTATAACCCCCAGGGACTATCGCGCGCTTTGGGATGCCTCGGTGGAGGCTTTCAAGGATGAATGGGGCGCGGTTGTTCCCCGGGAAAGCTGGTACGAGGAATGGCTGGGCCATCGCTACTTCCAACCGCTCATTTGGCAAATTGCCTGGCACCAGGGGAAAATCGTCGGGATGGTGCTGAACTATGTTGACCAACTGGAAAATGAAGCTTACAACCGATCCCGGGGCTACACTGAAAGCATTTGTGTGCTGAGGGAATGGCGTGGCAAGGGCGTCGCGAGTGCGCTTATTTGTCGTTCGTTGCAGATGCTTAAGGCCATGAACATGACCGAGGCAGCCCTGACCGTGGACACCGAAAATCCATCCGGGGCGCGTGGGCTTTACGAAAGGCTCGGCTTCCAACCCTACAGGACATTGGCGGCATATCGTAAAATACTGGCGTAACCGAATAATCAAAAGCAGTCCGACCGGAGCCCGCTCCTTCACCTGAAGCGGGCTCCAATTTCATATTCCACGGACTGATTTGGGTATAATCCCTGCCATGTCTGCCGACCAAACCATCGTACTCCTCGCGGATACACACGTCCCGGATCGCGCCAAAAGGCTTGACCCAATCTTGCTCGAGGCGATTGCCCAGGATAAACCTGACCAAATTTTTCACGCAGGGGATGTCTCCAGCCACGCCGCGATTGAGGTATTGGAACAAATCGCGCCGGTCACTGCCGTAATGGGGAACAGGGATTGGATGATGAACCACAAGCTGCCCCTCGTCTACCAAACAACCATCAACGGTGTCAGTCTCACCCTCACCCACGGGCATATCAGCATGGCCCACTACCTGTATAACTACGCGGTCCTTCTGCTCACCATTTCCAAGAAGTCGCATCACTATTACCAAAAGCAACTGGCCAGGCGTTTTCCAGGTTCGCCGGTCATTATCTATGGTCATACCCACTACCAGGTGAATGAAACGCAGGAGAGCGTCCTGTTCATCAATCCTGGCACCACGCTTCCGCAATCCATTAACCACCATAAGATTAACTATTCCGTCCTGACCATCCGCGGGGATGGCGTTTGCTCGGTCTCACCCCGTGCGCTCACTCCCAGCCCGAAGGAGCTTCCGGTATAATCCAGTTATGACGCCACCCGCGATCGAAATCATCAGTTCCGCCCAGAATCCCCGCGTGCAATTAACACGCGCGCTGATTGACCAGCCAAAAGCCCGCCGAAAACATAACCTTTTTGTCGCCGAAGGCGCCCGTCTGGTCGAAGAGGGGTTAAACTCCGCTTTTCCACTCCATTTTTTGCTTTACAAAGCCACCCACACAGACCGCGTGGATGATTTGCTGGGTCGCCTGGGCCCCGGGTCCCCCGCTTTTCTCCTGGAAGACCAGCTTTTCGACCAAATCTCGGATACCGAGTCCAGCCAGGGGGTTCTGGCGGTGTTTTCCATTCCGGAGCCCGTGCTGCCCGAGCCCCTCAACCTCGTGCTTATCCTGGACCAATTAAGGGACCCAGGCAACCTGGGCACCATCCTGCGCTCCGCTGAAGCAGCCGGCGCCCAGATCGTCTGCCTGCCACCTGGCACAACAGATCCCTGGGCCCCAAAGGTTGTGCGGTCCGGCATGGGGGCCCATTTCCGCCTTCCATTGCTCAGCTGGACTTGGGACGCGATTGCCGCGCTGACTGAAGGATTGCCGGTGTATCACGCGGATATGGCCGGCGAGAGCTCTTACTGGCAGGTGGATTTCACCGCTCCCTGCGCGATTCTCATCGGCGGCGAAGCGGAGGGCATCAGCCCCGCGGGCCGGCAACTTGCCACGCGCACCGTGCGCATCCCCATGATTGGGCAAAATGAATCCCTGAACGCTGCCATCTCGGCCAGCTTGCTCCTTTTTGAAGTCCTCCGCCAAAGGTTTGGAAAACGCTTATGAAAGTTCGTTCCATCACCTTTTTCTGCCAGCCAGGCTATCCTCCCAACCGCTTGCTCCTTGAACATGTGGGCATCGCCGCGCGGCATGCCAGGAGCTTGCTTGAAAACGAGGGCATCGAAGTGCAATCCTGCCGGCTGGCCACGCCGCCATTCCCACGATTTTTGCAGCCTGAAACGCGAACCAACGCGGTCGCGCGGCTCGCGGTGGAAACCCACGCGGAAGGCTTTGAATATCTTTCCTTCGGTCCGGCCCTCCCCTCCAATCTGGCGGATTATCACGCCATCCCTGGGCTTATCGCGACGTCAGGCAATGTTTTCTTTTCGGGTAAATTGACCACGGACCAGGCTGAGGTGAGCCTTCCCGCGGTAAAAGCCTGCGCGGAAGTCATCGCGGACCTGGCCATGGTTGAGCCGGGTGGGTTCGCCAACCTGCGCTTTTGCGCTTTGGCCAACGTGCCACCCTTCGCGCCCTTCTTTCCTGCCGCCTACGGTGAGCCCGACACCCCCAGTTTTGCCTTCGCGATTGAAGGCGCGGACCTGGCCGTGGAGGCCTTTGGTTCTGCTGGCAGCCTGCTGCAAGCCCGCCAAAACTTGTTGGAACGCATTCAAAAAGCCGTGGAGCGCCTGGTAAACGCGGGTGAGAAGATTGCGCAAATTTATCGCTATCCATTCAAAGGGCTGGATTTCACCCTGGCGCCCTACCCGGAGCAATCCAGGTCCATCGCGGTGGCGTTGGAATCTCTCGGGTTGAACGCCTTCGGCGATTCCGGCAGCCTGGCAGCCTGCGCGTTTCTGACCGACACGCTGGACCAGGCCCGTTACCCGCGCGTGGGGTTTAACGGTCTGATGTTGCCCGTGCTGGAGGATAGCGGTCTCGCGGCCCGCGCGATGGATGGCAGCGTCTCCGTGCGGGACCTGCTCTTATTCTCTTCCGTGTGCGGCACGGGTTTGGACGTCATCCCCATCCCTGGGGACTCTGGCCCGGATGAAATTTATCCAGTGCTGCTGGACCTGGCAGCCTTATCCCTGCGTTTGAAAAAGCCGCTCACCGCCCGCCTGATGCCCATCCCAGGCAAGGTCGCGGGAGACCTGACCGAGTTTAATTTTGAATTCTTCCAGAACACTCGCGTGCTGCCCCTGCGGTCTAAGGCCCTCAAGGGCCTACTCGCTGGCAACGAAAATATCGCGATAGGTTCGCGGTATGAGAACAGCGGCGCGCAGGCAGGTTAGCGTACTTGCTTGAAATTGATGATAATCAGGTTGGCTTCGCAGGTCCCATCCACGTGTAGGTACGTGGGGGAAGAGGCCGGCTCACCGTTTTCATCCCAAAGCTGGATATAGAGGGTATCGGATACGATTTGCTTGTTCGCCAGGGCGAATTCAAACCCGGACTCGCCATATAGCGTTACATCGCCTGATTTGGCGGTCATTTCCACACTTTCGCCACCATAACTTCCATTCAAGGTGACAGTCAAACCCAGGATGGGCGACTCCCGCAAATCCAATACCTCACCGCCAATGAACAGGTAGTCCTTGCAGGCATACTGCGAATGCAGCAGCGCGTTGGGGAACGCCTGTGGCGTCCCGCGCATCACGAATGGCATCGGCTTCGGCGTTGGCGTAGTTGTCGGGGTCGGCGTATGGGTCACCGTGCTGGTTTGGGTGGCGGTGCTGGTCGTGCTGGGAGCTGCTGTGCTGGATTGCTGGGTGACGAGCGCACCTGGCGTTTCTGTGGTCAGTCCTGTTCGCGGTTTGGTCGAGGTGGTTGCCTGGGTCGGGGCGTTGGTGAAAGGTGATGGGATGATTCCCAGCAGCATCAACAGCACCACCAGGATGCCAATCATCAAGAGCGTCGCGAGCGTCAACCCCGTACAACCAGGGGCCTTTTGGTCGACCGTCCGGGGCACGGCCATAGGCCGGTCATTCCGGTAAGTGGGTTTCACCCCGCGGTTTGGCTTCTGATAACTCACGGGAGGGTAATCTCAATCTGTGATTGCGCGCGGCGGTTTTCCAACCACGCTGAAAGGGCCTTGGTCTGAAGGCTCAGGCGCGCATCTGTGGTCAGGTCGTGGGCGTCTTCGTGGGCGATGACCAGGATGATGTGATAACCAATCTCAGTCTGGATGATTTCAGAGTGTTCCCCCACGGCCAGTGAAAACGCTGCCTCCTCAATTTGAGGGAACAGCAGGTAACCCCGCGGGAACCAACCCAGTTCGCCACCGGTCTCAGGGCTGTACTCCCAGGCCAGGTCATCAAACGCGGTCCCCGAGTTCAGGCTGGTGAGGGCACGCTGCGCGCCTTCCGCGGTTTTGGCAAAAATTTGCCTGGCCCGGACCTGTTCCACAGCTTCGGGCACTTCAGCGATGATTTTGTCACGCTGCCAGGCCGCCTCCGCGCCAAGGCCAAGGGCAAGCCTGAACTCCGCGTCGTCATAATGGTTGGTTTCCATCCAATTGGTCAGCGCGCCACCTGAACCCAGTTTGGCCACAAGCTCATCCACGCGTGTTTGAACATCTGTCGCAGAAGCGCTAAAACCCGCCTCGCGCGCGGCTTGGGAGAGTAGTTGCTGGTCCACCAGGTAGTCCAAAACGGCTTGGCGAACCTCTTCTTCCGAAGGCTCCGCTTCTCCAGCCGGCAGTCCCTCACGATAACGCAAAACCTCGTTTTGATAATAACCGAGTGGGATGCTCTCCCCGTTCACGATGGCAGCGGATGGAATGCTGGTTGAGGTGGGCGTCGGCGCGTCTGTAGCCGTGGTGATGACTGCCGTTGGCATAGGTGGGGTATTGGAGGGGGTTGAGGTCTGAATAGCCGGTTGCTGGCAAGCTGCCAGCAAGAAAAGGATAAGGAGCCAGGTTGCCCAGGTCCGCAAGGGAATGAAGCCCGATTTTTGCATGCCCATTATTATACCCACTTGCGCGTGTTAGTCCTTTGCCAATGCCAGTGCTGATGGGACCGCGTCTGTTAAAACCCGACCACATTGCGTACGAAGTAACCAATCACAAAACTCAAGCCTGCCACGCCAAGGCTAATCGCGACCATGCGCAGGAAGTGCTTGCGGAATGATTCCTCCCTAACCACGGAAACATAGAAGTTGAATAAGGCAATAATCA
>JAKOSR010000070.1 GCA_029777225.1 Chloroflexota bacterium | reverse complement strand
GAAAGACTGATTTCTGAAACACCTTTGGGAAGATCCAGCCTCCCTGTCCTTGTCACTTTCGCTTTTGAGGGGAAAACTGTCACTTCTTTCACACGGCTTGGAAACGCTATCATGCGGCACTCCTTCGGCTAATCAATAGACTTGTATTGTATAATTTTTATGCATTATTCACAAGAAATGGAAACTGGAAGCATGAAGATACTCGCCGTTGACCCTGGTAATGTCAGGATAGGCATCGCGATTGGGGATGAGGAAACCCGGCTGGCGCATGGCCTGGGTATTGTCACGCATGTATCCAGGGAAAAAGACGCCCAAAAAATCGCCCAGCTTGCCATTGAGCAGGGCTGCGGGAAAATCCTGGTTGGGTTGCCACTGGATAGCGAAGGGCAGGTGGGGCCCAGGGCCCGGTCTGTTTTGAGGTTGGTCGAGGCGATTCAGGACCAGTTCGGCAATTTCCGGGTATTGACCTGGGATGAGAGCCATACGTCCAACGACATGGATGATATTATGCTGGGTGGTCAATTCCGAAAATCGGACCGACAAAAAGACAAGGACGATAAGGTGGCCGCGCTGTTGCTTTTGGATTACTTGAACAGGGAAAATGGAGAAGAGGACTAAGGCATGGCCGCTCGCTACAAGCAAGGCTCCGCTTTAACTGTCATCCTTATCCTTGCTGCGTTGGTGCTTGTATTGGCCGGCCTGACCCTGGCTGTGCTCGATAGGCGCGCGCGGATTCTTTATGGGCCACCGGGGGAATTTATCAGCCTGCCAGACCGCGCCAGGTACGCCCTCATGCTTTACAACGGCAGAAGGCAGATGGAAAGTGCGCCTGCGAGGCCTGAGTTGGAACGTAAATTCAGCATTAACCCGGGCGATTCCCTTGGTGCAATCTGCCAAAAACTGGAAGCGGACTCTTATGTTTTGAGCGGTGACTTGACTTGCGCGTACCTGGCTTACTCCGGGAAGGACCGCTTCATCCAGTCCGGGACTTTCACGCTCGAAACTGGTCTCACCCCCAAAGCCATCGCCGACCGGTTAGCCGACGCAACGGCCAGGGATATTCCCTTGCTCATCTTTGCTGGCTGGCGCGCGGAGGAAATTGCTTTCCAGGTGAACCAAAACGGGTTTGTATTCAGCGGAGATGAATTTCTCGCCTTCGTGGACGAACCACCTGCCTATGTGCTGGACCTGTTGGGCTTGCCCGCGGGCTCTGGCTTGGAGGGGTTTCTCTTCCCTGGTACCTACAGCTTCAAACCAACCATCACTCTCGAGCAAGCCATGGCCTTTGTACTGACGGGCTTTGTTGATTTCGCCCAGGATAACGCGTTGGAAGCTGGTTACGCGCGGCAAGGGCTGTCATTGGCTGAAGGCATCACGCTCGCGTCAATCATCCAGCGCGAAACAAACGACAACCAGGAAATGCCAATAATCGCCTCGGTTTTATATAACCGCCTGGCCTCTGGCATGCGGCTTGAAACCGACCCCACCGTCCAATACGCGCTTGGATATTACGAACCGGATGAAACCTGGTGGAAATCCGGCCTGACCCTTGAGGACTTACAAGTAAATTCACCTTATAATACCTACGTGGTGAATGGGTTGCCGCCTGCTCCAATTTCCAACCCGGGACCCGAGGCTCTCAAAGCCGCGGCCTCGCCCGCAAGCAGTGATTTTTTATTTTTCAGGGCAAAATGTGATGGAAGTGGTTCACACAACTTTTCGATCACATATGAAGAGCATCTGAAGAATGGATGTGATTAAATTATTCCAGGAGGATTATGGTTAACACAACTTTGGGTATTGATATCGGTGGTTCCGCGGTCAAAGGCGCCCTGGTTAACACCGACACAGGTGAACTGGCTTCTGAACGTATTCGAAAGGTGACGCGCGAGCCCCTCAAGCCAAAAGAAATAGTTGGGCTGATAGCCACCATTCAGAAAGAACTTAAATACACCGGCCCCATCGGCGCGGGTTTTCCCGGAATTATCCGGCATGGGATTGTCTGCTCATCTGCGAACCTGCATAAAAACTGGGTGGGTGAGGACCTGCCCGCGCTCATCCGTGCGAAAACCGGCCAACAGGCCTCCGCGATTAATGACGCGGACGCGGCCGGACTGGCAGAGATGCGTTTTGGCATCCAGGAGGCGCACAATTATCACGTGGTGTTGTTCCTGACCATTGGCACGGGTATTGGTTCGGCCATCTTCCTGGATGGAAAGCTTTTACCGAACACTGAATTTGGCCACATCGAGATTCGCGGAAAGGACGCGGAATATCGCGCCAGCGCAGCCATCAAACGGATTGAGAAACTCAGCTGGAAGGCTTGGGGCGAACGCTTCACCGAAGTGCTCAAGAAATACGAATTCTTGTGCAGCCCGGACCTGATCATCCTGGGTGGTGGTGTCAGCGCCCGGTTTGACGCGTTTTCAAAGTACCTGAAGGTGGATACCAAGGTTGTGCCTGCCAAGCTTCAGAACCTGGCAGGCATCATTGGGGCTGCCATGGCAGCCAAAGAGTCGCTTTAGAGGTCGATGGCCAGGTAACCAGGACCGGTTTCAAAGAAGGAACGGTTAACGTCAATGGCTGGCGTGAGGTCGATAATCTCGCCCTCCGTCAGCTTTTTGACGGCAGGAATTTGAACCGGGTCGCCTTCATAGGTGAAGACATCCGCAACCTCGTCGAACCCTGGAGTGCCAACTGGCGCGCTCAACATTTCCCCACCCACAGCCTGGTATTCCTCTGGAACCTCGTTGCGGGGGAAGATAGCGCCATAAGGGCATTCCGGAACGCACGCGCCACAGTCTATACAGGTGCTGGGGTCGATGTAGAAAGTCGGCCATTCTTCCTTGGGGTTTCCTGGAACAATGCAAGCAACAGGGCAGGCCACCACACATCCGGCATCACGAAGGCATAAACTGGTTATCACATGAGTCATCAGGCTCTCCTACTTCGAGAATTTTTGACCAAATATTATCATAGGAAAATAACTTGAGTAATTCACGGCGGGTTTCGCAAAATTACATTTGGCTGGTAATTGGTATTTTGGCCGTATCCACCGCCGCCATCCTCATACGCTTCGCGATGGAAGAAGTCAGCGCGCTGGTGATTGCTGCGTACCGGATGACATTTGCCGCCATACTGGCCCTTGCGATTTGGCTGTTTTCCAAGCGTGAAAAGAATGCGCGCGCCACAACCGGCGAAGTGTTGCTCATGGCTCTCTCAGGGCTCTTCCTGGCGTTGCATTTTGCCAGTTGGATCACATCCCTGCAGCTGGTCAGCGTGAGCAGTTCGGTCATCCTGGTGACCACCACGCCGCTGTGGGTGGCCCTGCTTTCCCCAGTTGTCTTAAAAGAGCATGTCAGCGCCCAGTTTTACCTGGGCCTGGCACTCGCGGTCATCGGAGGGGTGCTCATCGCGTTCAACGAGGCTTGCGCCTTTGGCGTAGGCGGGTTTAGCTGCAACCTCGCCAGGGTGACGGCGGGTTCAAACAAGTTCCTTGGCTTGTTCCTGGCGCTCTTCGGCGCCTGGATGGCCTCTGGCTATATGCTGATAGGCCGAAAATTAGGCTCAAAAATCCCCACAATTCCCTACACAGCCATCGTTTACACAACCGCGGCCCTGCTGCTCGATTTGGCCGTGGTTTTGAAGGGTGAGAAGCTTGCAGGCTTCTCCACTGAGGCATACCTGTTTCTGGTTGCCATGGCTGTGGTACCTCAGGCAATCGGGCACACGTTGCTGAATCATTCGCTGCACAACATGCCGGCCACGGTTGTCTCGCTGGCCCTGCTTGGCGAGCCAATAGGTTCAACCATCCTGGCGATTTTATTCCTTAAAGAAACACCGTCAGCCCTTGAAGTGGTTGGCGGTGTCGTTATCCTGCTTGGAATACTCGTCGCGGTCTGGCCGCGCAGAACTAATGAGGCTTGACGGTTCCCTCGAGTTCTTCGTTCAATTTGCGGGTGTTCTCGTCTTTTTGCTCCTGGCTAAGCCGGCTGTATAGGTAATTCAACTCCTTCAATTTATACAGAACATCATCCGATAAGGCGTCCAGTTTCATGCGCCAGGCCCAATTGCCAGATTGCGAACCAGGCAGATTCATGCGGGCGTAAGCCCCCAGGCCAAGTAAATCCTGCATTGGGGCAACCACATTCACCGCGTTTGAGCGCCAGACTGCCAGAAGCATCGACCAGACCACTTCATCCTCGATGGAATGAAGGTAACGCAGGCAAAAAGCCTTCTCCCTGGGGGTCGCATTGTGATACCATCCCAGGGCTGTATTGTTATCATGCGAGCCGGTATAGGCAAAGCAATTGGCGGGGTAGTGATGCGGCAGGAAGTCATCCTCCGGGTCACCGGTGAAGCCAAATTGCAGGATTTTCATCCCCGGCAGGTTGTACCCATCCCGCAGCCTGACAACGTCATCGGTGATGACACCAAGGTCTTCAGCAATAATCGGCATTTCCGGGAAGTGGGCTTTGAAGGTCTGGAAGAGCTCCATCCCGGGGCTTTCAATCCATTTGCCATCACGGGCGGTGGTGTTTCCCGCGGGGACATGCCACGCCGCAGCAAACCCACGGAAGTGGTCCATGCGGACAATGTCCACCAGTTCAAGCACAGCGCTCAACCGTTTTATCCACCACTGGTAACCCTGTGCGCGGTGCGCTTCCCATTTGTAAAGCGGATTTCCCCACAGTTGACCATCCGCGGAAAAGTAATCCGGTGGAACACCGGCCACGAAGGTGGGGTTTAGGTCCGCGTCCATCAGGAAGAGCGAGGGCTCCGACCATAGGTCCGCGCTGTCAAAGGCAATCACAAAGGGCATGTCACCAATGATGCGAATGCCGAGCGAATGGGCATAGCCCCGCAAGCGCAGCCATTGGCGGTAGAAAAGGAACTGGTTAAATTGATGCTTTACAATCTTGGAGGCCAGCAGGCTGCGCGCTGATGCCAGGGCTTCGGGGTCGCGGGTTTTCAGTGGCTTTGGCCAAAGATTCCAGGGTTGCCCTTGTTGTTCTTCCTTGATGGCCATGAAGAGACTGAAATCATCCAGCCAACCGCTTTGTTTTTGTCTGAATTCATCAAATTCCCGCACAATGTCTACGGGCTTTTCCTCATAGAAATGTTCAAAGGCGCGGTCCAGTAGCGTGGTCTTCCAGATTATGGCAGGGCCAAAATCCACCGTCTCCACTGGAAAGGATGGTCGGTCGCTTATATCAGAAAAGTGCAGCAGGCCTTCCTCAAGCAGGAGCAATGGACTGACCAGGTATGGGTTGCCCGCGACAGCCGAAAAGCACTGATACGGTGAATCACCATAACCCGTGGGGCCGAGGGGGAGGACCTGCCAGAGCTGCGTACCGGTCTCGTGCAAAAAATCCAGCCAGTGATAGGCTTCCGGGCCAAGATCGCCAATGCCATCAGGGCCGGGCAGGCTGGTGGGGTGGAGGAGTATTCCAGAAACTCTTTCCTGATTCATATAAAACCTCTTGTTATTTATGCAACGAGTAACCGGTAAACGGCCAGGTACTTGGCCGCCGAAATGGGCCATGAAAAATCGGATTTCATCGCGTTTTGCTGGATGGCTAGCCAGGTTGGTTTATCCTGGAAGACAGTCAATACGTCATCCAGCCGGCTGACAAATCCATCCACGCTTTTGTCAGTAAACAGGAATCCCGTTGCGTTTTCCGCGTCCGCCGGGTAATCCACGATTGTGTCCTGAAGGCCTCCGGTGGCGGTTGCGAGGGGGAGATTGCCGTAGCGCATGGCAATCATTTGGGAGAGCCCGCACGGTTCATACAGGGATGGCATTAAAAATATATCGCCACTTGCGTATAGCAAGCGTGCCAGGGTGTCGTCGTATCGCAAAAACGCCACGGCCCGTTCAGGGTGTTGGCTGGAAAGGTCCCTGGCTTTTTGCTCAAGCAGAGGGTCCCCGGTGCCAAGGATTGCCAGTTACCAGGGTTTACTGGTGAGGCCGGCAAGGCCTTCAAAGATGAGGTCGATGCCCTTTTGCCGGTCAATGCGGCTGACCGTGGTCAGAAGCGGAATATCCGCGTCAACCACAAAGCCAGCGTGCTGTTGGAACTCAGCCTTGGTCTCGGTCTTCCCTGCCAGATCCATCATTGAATAGGGGTGTGGAATCCTGGTATCGTTGGCCGGGTCCCAGGAGTTGGTGTCAATCCCATTGATAATACCCATCACCTTATCCTGGTGCAGGCGCAAGTAGCCATCCATGCCACAACCAAATTCTGGGGTGAGGATTTCCTTAGCGTAACCTGAAGAGACCGCTATTACCTTGTCCGCGGAGGAAATTCCAAGCGGTAGCGGCGTAAAGCGGGCCCAATCCGGAAGATCTTCATCCTCCGAGGGCTCGAAGCCCAAGGCGCTCATGGCCGATTGTGAACCGTAGCCGTTAAATGGCAAATTGTGAACTGAAAGCACAGCTTTGGTCCCCGCGAAGAAAGGATCATCCTTGTAAATGGAACGCAGCGCGTAAACGGAGAGCGCGGTGTGCCAGTCGTTGGCATGCAGTAGGTCGATGTGCCAATCCAGGTACCGGGCAGCCTCAAGTATGGCCAGCGAGAAACTTGCGTACTTGAGCCCATCCAGGGCCCAGTCACCATGGTAGACCGGTGAGTTATGGTTAATCTGGTCGTTGTCAACCAGGTAAACCGGCAGCTTTCCCAATTGGCTGACGAAGAGTTCACAACGGATAATGTTCGTATTTGCCGTAAATTCAAAATCGCCAATTTTCTGCCTGGGGGGATTAAGCGTCTTTACCGAGGCATGGAAAGGCAAGATTAAACGGACGTCGAGATTTTCCGGGTCCAAATCCTGGATAACCTGGGGGAGAACGCCAACAACGTCCCCCAGCCCTCCGACCTTCGCGAAGGGGACAGCTTCAGCGCTGGCAAAAAGCACATGCATCTTTGCGCGATCCATATTACCTGCTTTCAGTTTACGAGCCTAGTAGATGTTCAACCATATGGACGTAATCTTCCGTGACCATTGCCGATGGTTCTAGCCCCAGGAAGATGAGCAAATCCTGCATCAGTTGCGTTTTGTTGTCCGCGTCCTGACGGCTCCAGGTGCGGCTCTTGATTTCCACAAATTTGCCTGAGAAAGGCTTTTGGATGGTATCCAGGTTGACAAAGAACTCGATTCCCTGGAAGCGAATAAGATAACGTAGGCGGTTCTTTTCAATCTCAAGTGACCGTTCTGGCTTGAAATACTCATTATAGAAACGCAGGCTGTGCACTGCCGGAGCGAGGTAGCGGCTCCGAGAGAGGAAAATCTCGCTGGCATTCCCGCTGCGTTCGCTGTTGGTTTCTCCAATCAGGGTCAGGCGGGAACGAACGCTTTCCACGCGCCCATCCACACCCAGGAATTCATCTTCGCGATAGCGCAGGCGGCCCTGGCCGGGATCCTTGAAGCTGAAGTAGGTGTCGTATTCATGGTAGTGGCGCAAGCGGACAATTTCCACATCCGGCCTGGCGAGCGCGGCAATTACAGGCTCCAAATCCGCAACGGAAACCTTAGCCTGCACTTCAAAGCTTTCTTCCTCGGAAGCCCCGCCGATGGCCACGAGCTTGGAGAGCACCGATTCTTCGCGGTTCTTTAAAAATTCATCAATTTGGTGCGCCATTTCGCTGGCTGTGGCAATCAGTTGGGCTTCATCGATGGTGGTTAGAACACGATTGGTCATCAGCCATTGGCCGTTGACCATGACGTCGGTCACGTCGGTGGCCTTGGCCGCGTAAATGATTTGGGCATAAATGCCATTCGGGTCGCGGCGGAAGTGTGGCTGGTTGTGAATGGGGGAAAGGTCCATCAGGATTAAATCGGCTCGTTTCCCTGGCACAAGTGAGCCAATTTTGTCACCCATGTGGATGGCTTTAGCTCCCATGGAGGTCGCCATCGCCAGTACCTGGCGGGCTGGGAGGGCGGTGGGGTCGCTGGTTGAGACCTTGGCAATCATGCTGGCAAGGCGCATTTCCTCAATCATGTCCAGATCATTGTTGGAGGCGGGCCCATCCGTTCCAATGCCCACGTTGCAGTTAAGATCCAACATGCGCTTGATGGGAGCGATCCCAGAGGCGAGCTTGAGGTTTGAGGAGGGATTATGGGCGATACCCACGTTGGCATGTTGCATGGAGCGCACTTCGCCTTCGTCAACCCAAACGCAATGGGCGGCAATCATCTTGGTATCCAGCAGGCCAAAACGACGCACGTAGGGAATGACAGGAATACCCTGTTCCATGCGCAGGTTGGAGACCTCTGATTCGGTTTCGGCCACATGGAAATGCACTGGCACGTCGTATTCCTGGGCCATCCTGGCAATCGAACTGAGAATCTCAGGGGTGGTGGTATAGACCGCGTGAGGGGCAAGCCCAGGAACAATGAGCGGATGATTTTTCCATTTCTTGATAAGGTCCTCGCAGAGGGCTAGTGAAACCTCGTACGAGGAAGCGTCCGGCGCGGGGAATTTCATCACGGTTTGGGTAACCAGGGCGCGCAAGCCAACCTCAGCAGTGGCTTCCGCGACAGCATCCTCAAAGTAATACATGTCATTGAAGCAAGTGACACCCGTACGGATGAATTCGGCGCAGGCGATTTTGGTTCCAAGTTTTACGAATTCGGGCGTGACAAATTGCCGTTCAACCGGCATCATGTAGCCCATCAACCACACATCCAGGCGCAGGTCGTCCGCCAGCCCCCTGAGCAGTGTCATGGGTACATGCGTATGGGTATTAATCAGTCCAGGCATGAGAACTTTGCCACCACAATCCAGGATTTCATCGGTGGTGTAGGCCTTTTCGATGTCATCCTGCAAGCCCACCGCGAGGATGTTGGCATCCCTGATGGCCAAAGCACCGGGATTGTAGATATGGTAGCTACCATCCATGGTGAGGACGATGGCGTTGGTGAGAATCGTGTCTGCCTTTTCCATTTTTCTCCTTTATTAGCGCGGGTTGTTTTGCAGGGTTCGACGGATGAGGTCCATCGCCGAGTTGACAGCCCACACCTGGCCATCGCCAGGGGGACCACCATAGAATCTTCGTTTTTCAACAAATTCGCCCTTGTAAAGCAAGGCTTCCAGCACTTCCTGCCTGTCCCCATCTGAAGTGAGACGGACACCCAGCACCATGTCGGATTGCTTTTGGTCCTGGCATTCGTACATCAGGCTTTTCATGGTTTCGTTTGAAAGGTTAACCTCAATAGTCTCTCCAGAAATGAGTTCTGGAATGTGATTTCCTAGCCGGGCCCGAATTTCACCGTGTGTTCCGCTTTCAATAATGGCGGTTTTTACGTTGAGCTCAGCGAGACGCTGCCCAACCGCCTGTTCCAGGGTGGTTTCATTTTCGCCGTAGATGTAGGGTCCCAGCTTTTCACGGATGGTCGCCAGCACCGGGGCCATCATGGCCTCGGCCTCAGTAGCTGAGGAGGCTTTGGCCGTCACCCGCACATCCGTTTGGCCTGGGTGTGCCAGCAAACCTACGGTCGGGTTGCTGAGGGTCTCCAACTCGCCGATGAGTTCATCAATGCTTGATTCACCTTTGGAGATGGTATGGATGACCCAGGGTAGGATGATTTCTTCGTGGAGGTCGTAGCGTTTTTTCAAGTAATCGCGGACGAAATTGTTCATCAGGTATTCCATCTCGCGGGGTACGCCGGGAAGGGAAATGATGGTCTTGGTGCCAAGTTCATAAGCGAAGGCCGGGGCGGTGCCAACTTCGTTGGTAATGGCGATGGCATTGGCAGGGAGGTACGCCTGGCGTTTGTTGTTATCAGTTGGCGCGCGGTTGTATCGCTCAAATCGCTCAAGGATTTGGTCCCACAACTCAGGGTGATAAACCAGCGGTACGTTGAAGACATCCGCCACCGCTTGGCGCGTGGGATCGTCCACGGTGGGACCAAGCCCGCCAGTTGAGATGACCACATCAGCACGCATGATTGCTTCACGCATGGTGTTGGTGATGCGATGCACGTTGTCCCCAACCGTGGAAAGCCTGTAAAGGTCAACCCCAATATCCCGCAAGACCCGCGCAATAAACCTGGAGTTGGTATCTTGAATTTCCCCTAAAAGCAACTCGGTACCAATCGTAATTATTTCCGCAACTGCCATGAATTCACCTCAATGTAAATTAGTTAATTTTATCTTAATCTCGTCATTTCGCGTTAAATTGAAAGGGCAATCCAGCTAATTCGTGTTCTGTCAGGTATTCTTATGGGGAAAGAACCGTTTGCGATATACTAACTGTGGTGACAGCATGGGAACAGGTTATCGGAAAGCTTTTGGAAAATGGGGGGAAGAGCAGGCTGCCACTTACCTTGCCTCAAAGGGCTATGTGATCCTCGATTGCAACTACCGCTTCGGACACAGTGAAGTGGACATCATCGCCGAAAAAGACGGTATCCTCTCTTTCGTGGAGATAAAAACCCGTGGGAACCAGGCGTATGGTTTGGCTGAATATGCCTTCACGCCTGCCAAGCTGGCCGCGTTAGAAAGAGCGGTTTACGGATATTTTGATGAACATCCTGACGTTCCAACGCGATGGAGTATTGACCTTTTGGTCGTAGAGACAAGCGCACCTGGCCAGGCTCCGACTTTTCTTTTCTATGAAAACCTTGGAGAAGCGCTATCGTGAGGGACACGCAAAAACCCAGGCTGCTTATCCTGGTGGGGCCGACCGGGTCGGGTAAAACCCGTACCGCTATTGAGTTGGCTAAAAAGCTTGATGGTGAAATCATATCTGCCGATTCACGGTACCTCTACCAGGAACTGACCATTGGTACGGCCAAGCCTTCAGAGGCTGAGCTTGCTGAAGCCCCTCATCACCTGGTGAATGTGACCACGCTTGACCGGCCCTGGAACCTGGGTTTGTACCTCAAGGAGGCCGACCGACTCATCCGTGTCATCAACACGGCTGGGCACCTGCCAATCATGGCGGGCGGTACCGGCCAGTATGTGCGTTCAATCGTGCAAAACTGGTCCGTGCCAGAACAACACCCCGTGGACGAATTACGGGACGGGCTTTACGCATGGGGTGACGAAATTGGTTTTGAGACCCTGCACCAAAAGCTGGGATTGCTGGACGCGGAGGCCGCCTCCAAAATTGACTGGAGAAACAAACGCCGCACCATCCGGGCGCTGGAGGTTATCTTCCTAACCGGACGGCGGTTTTCGGAGCTAAGGACCCAGGCAGAGTCGGAGTACGACACGCTGACATTGGGTATCCGTTGGCCACGAGAGCTGCTCTACCAACGTATCGACCAACGAATTGACCAGATGCTCAACGATGGCCTGGTGGAGGAAGTCAGCCACCTGAAACAACTGGGCCTGGAAGAATCCATGAAGACGTTAGGCGCGATTGGTTACACGGAAATCAGCGATTACCTGGACGGGCAGTTCGACCTGGAAGAAGCCGTACGGCGGATAAAGCACAACACGCGCGTCTACGTTCGCCGGCAGGCTAACTGGTTCAAACCCATGGATCCCTCAATTCACTGGTTTAATGCAACAGATCCAGCGATGTTGGTAAACATGCTGGACCTGGTACAAAGTTGGTTGCAAGCTTAGTTGTGGTTTATTTCAGGAATTCCGAAAGTTTTCTGGACAGGTGAGGGGAAGATTTCCTCAAATTGCTCCTTGGAGAGTGTCTCAACTTCCAGCAATTTTTGAGCAACCTCAATAAGCTTATCTTTATGCTCGGTCAGGATATCCTTGGCCATCTTGTAGGCATCCTTGACCAGGGTTTGCACTTCGTGGTCAATCCGCTCAGCGACTGCTTCTGAATAATCCCGCTGCTCTGAAATTTCCCTGCCCAGGAAGATAAGTTCTTCCTGCTGGCCGTAAACCATGGGCCCAAGATCAGAGCTCATGCCCAGGCGGGTTACCATCCGGCGGGCAAGTTTGGTAACGTTTTCAAGGTCATTGGACGCCCCGGAGGTGATGTCATTAAACATGACCTCTTCAGCCGCCCGGCCGCCAAGCAAACCTACCATGGTGGCAAAAATCTTCCGGCGTGAATCCAGCACTCTGTCCTCGCTGGGCATGGAAAGGGTATAACCCCCAGCCATCCCGCGCGCGATAATGGAAACCTTTTGGATGGGGTCG
>JAKOSR010000069.1 GCA_029777225.1 Chloroflexota bacterium | reverse complement strand
GCCATAACCCTGCGATGTTTCCGTCATCTCCCGCTGGATGAAATACCAGGCATCCGCGCGCTCACTCGGGAAAACCAGGTAAGGGTTGCCAATGACCACCGAAACCGCCATCACGGCGATGAACAACACCGCGAGCGTGAAAAAACGCTTCCAACTCAGCTTCTTCTCCACCAGCCCCCAAACCAGCGTCATCCCGATGGCCAGGACAAAGAAGAATCCAATCAGCTTGAGCGCAATCAGAATACCGCAGAAAAATGCAGCAAGAAAGAAGTGTTTTCCAAAGCGGCGCTGGTCCTTCCACAAGCAAAACAACACCAGCACCGCGGCGAGCACCACCAACCCATCAGGGTGCCACCAAAACCCATTTTGCACCAACGCGGGCAGCGTTACCAAAAAACAAAAAAGCAAAACCGACCGCCAGGTTCTGAACCCGTCCTGCATATACACCAGTATCCACGCAGCTATGAGCATGGGCAGCACGCTGATAATCTGTCTCAGCCAAAGCATCACCGCCGGCATGCTTCCCCCCACCCCCAGCAGCTTCAGACCCAAAAAGACCAGCGCGGAGGGCGCGAAAAATGGGAATCCATACGAATAAAAGTTATAGGCAAAGAAATAACCCACCGTCGCTTTGAGGCTTGCCTTGGGCGTGGTCATTTCGTCGATGACCAGGTAAATCCGGGCTTCGTCCGGCTCAAACATGGTCACCATCCCCATGTTTTCGGATCCCTTGGAATTTGGTACGCAAAACAGGCAAAAAACCAAAACCGAGAGAATGGCAAGCACGATGATGACGATTCTATTTGGTTTGGGCATACTGTGATTATAACCATCCAACATGTCAGTTTCCCTTCCTGTCTTCGTGTGTAGATTGGCCATGCTTGTGTGACCGGAAAAAATTTTAAGGTGGAGTTTAACACGCACTAAGGTTCCACCCCATCATCTGGAAAACGACTTAACAATACTCAGTGCGGGCAACCTCACCAATAGCTCGTCCGCCACCTGATCACCTCACCCGTGTTTCCCCGGTTCCTTTCAATCCTCGTTCAGGGGCGGGTACTCCCCCCAGTCCAGCACTTCGCGCACCCCAGTCTGCGGGTCGGGTGAACCGATGATACCCTGTTCAGCTAACCGGTCAATCAGCCGGGCTGAGCGCGTGTACCCAATCCGTAGTTTCCGCTGCAACATGGTGACCGACGCCCGCCCTTCCTTGCGGATGAGCGCAAGCGCTTCCTTAGCGATGGGGTCTTCATCCGTGGCCGCCTGCCCCTCATGCCATAACGGGCTCTGGGTGAAGCTTGAAATATCAGGCGGCGTATAAATTGCCAGGTCGGGCCGCTCAGGAGCTTGGTCCGAAACCGCTTGCGCCCGCCAAAAATCCGTCAGCCGGTTGATTTCCGCGTCCGATACATACGTCCCTTGCAACCGCACCGATGCAGGTGCGTCCGGTGCCTGGAAGAGCATGTCACCCTTTCCCAGCAACCTTTCCGCGCCGGGCTGGTCCAGGATGACCCGGCTGTCCACGTTGGAAGCCACCGCGAAGGCGATGCGCGCCGGGAAGTTGGCCTTGATTAGCCCCGTAATGATGTTCGTCGAAGGCCGCTGAGTGGCCAAGATGAGGTGAATACCCGTCGCGCGCGCCAGCTGTGCCAGCCTGGTGAGGGATTTTTCGGTTTCTGCCTGCGCCATCAGCATCAGGTCAGCCAGTTCGTCAATAACCACCAGGATGTACGGCATCTTCTTCTGGCCAGCCTTGCTCATCTGCGCGTTGTATTCAACGATATTCCGCGCGTTGGCTGCTGCGAAGGTATGGTACCTTAGGTCCATCTCGCGCAACATCCACTGCAACGCGCCCAAAACCTTGTCGGCATCCACGAAAACCGGTGCCAGCAGGTGCGGAATGCCGTTGTACCCCGTCAACTCCACGCGTTTTGGGTCCACCAACACCAACCGCAGTTGATCGGGCGTCAGGTTCAGCAGGTATCCTGTCAAAATGGAATTAACACATACCGACTTGCCAGACCCCGTCGTCCCCGCGATGAGCAGATGCGGCATCGAGGCCAGGTCCGCCACGCAGGGCGACCCCGAAACATCCTTTCCCAGCGCGAAGCGCATCACGGACTTGTTATTCAGGAAGGTTGGGCTTTCCACCAGTTCCAGCATGGAAACCAGCGCGGTCTTTTGGTTGGGCACTTCAATCCCAATGTATCCCTTGCCAGGTACAGGGGCCTGGATGCGGATACGTGAGGCCTTTAGCGCCAGCGCGATGTCATCCCCAAGCTTGGTGATGTTACCCACGCGGACGCGTGTTTTCCCCGTCCTGGACTCGACAAAATCCGGCTCCACGCCAAACAGCGTCACCGCCGGTCCGCGCCGGATTTCCACCACATGGCCTGGTGTGCTAAAGGACCGCAGCGTCTCTTCAATAACCCGCGCGCGGTCAAGGTCCGATTCCTCGTCCAGTGGCACTTCGCGCGCAGGCGCGAGGATTTCTTCCGGGTCGGGCAGAACCCAGGCTTTCTCGCCTGGTGCTGGCTCCGCGGGTATGGCCGCTGGGCTTGCGCTTTCCTGTTTCTCCACGCTGACGGGCTCGCCCATGGTGGTAGTCACCAGTTCAGTCGTTGTCAGCATTGCCTTGCTGGCTTTTAAGGCCACGGCTTCCTTCCGCCGCGCTCGCGCGTCCATTATCAGCTTGGTCAATCGCGCCCTTGCTGCGCCAAATTGCTTTGCCAGCCAGCTCATCAGGTCAGAAATCGAAAGGTTCACCAGCAGCACCAGCGCGATGAGCAACCATGCGATGAAAATGATGAGCGCGCCCGGCTTGCCCAGCGCTTGCGTGAGGGCCTTCGCGAGGGCACTGCCGGCCGCTCCCCCGCCCGATGCCCTCGAGGCATTTCCACCGGCAATAAACGCGAACCAGCCCAACAAATTGGAAAAAAGCAGCATAATCCCGAGCACGCGCTCGGTCGAGATAGCCGGGAAGCGTTCAATCTTCGAAAGCAACAGCCAGAATCCCACCACGATTAACAGCAGCGGCAGCAGGTAGGCTCCCCATCCGAACCATTGCAAAAACAGATGCGGGGTCTCGCTCTTGGCCCCTTGCACGAAGGTCAGCAATGTCAGCAGCAAAATGACCCCTGCGGCCATCAGGATTATGCCAATAATATCCAGTCGGTGCTCCGGCGAAATGGGGGCGCGTGGGGCGGTAGCCCGCGTGGAAGTTTGGCGGGTTTTGGCGGTTGAAGAGGCGCGGCTTGTTTTGGTGTTGCTGGTCTTGGCCGTCGGCTTCCTCACCGGCTGGCTCCTTGGGCGTCCAGTGGCTCTGGAACGGCTGTTTACCGCTGCCTTTTTGCTCTTATTTGGGGTCTTGTTTGCCTTGCGAACTGCCATTTCCGCTCCTTCGCCTTTGTTTCAGCATTATAGCATGCAGACTTTTCCAAAGTCCTCTGCCGACGGGGTCTTAACAGCCTGTTTTGTTGCAAAGCTTGTGCCGGTTTTCATCCGCCGTTTGAGACATTTAATAAATGTCGGATTAGCTTGACGCCCCCGGTGGGGGTGCTATAATTTTTACAGCAGTTATTGCAAGCTTTTCCATTTGGCAGGTTTCGCGGTTTCACAATTACTAAACGAAAGGAGTACAGTTCATTTGAACGATTCTTTTCCCGGAGTACGCTTTCCTAAGGGGTTTTCATTAAGCATTTCCTGTATTGCAGCGGGCAGGCGCTTTTCCCTGCACTAAACCAAATCTTTGAAATGGAGAAGAATATGAAATCAATCATTACCCGTTTAATCGCAGTGGCACTCGTGCTCGCCTTGGTCGCGGGCCCTGTTGCTGCCCAAGGTACTTCCCCAACTGGTCCCCGCCAGGTCAATTCTGCTGACCGGGCAACCATGCAGGGTGTGCCTGAAGGTAAGACCAGCCGCGTCAGCGGTGAATTGAAAGAGGAAACAGCTGTTACTGAGCTGCAACTCAACGAAAAGGGCCAAGCCCGCTATGTGGTGATTTTGCCCGATGAACCGCTTGCCACCTACAAGGGCAGCATCGCCGGGTTTGCGCCCACAGCGCCTTCGATTCTTGGTTCTGCCAAATTGGATGTGAAAAGTCCCGCTTCGCAAGCGTACCTGGCTCTCCTCAAGGAGAAACAGGCCGGCTTCCTCACCGCGACAAATGCGGTGTTGGGTTTCGCCCCGGAAGTGCTCTTCAGCTACCGCTACGCCACCAATGGCTTCGCCATGCTCCTGACCCCCGAACAGGCCGCTAGCCTGGCAGCCCAAACCGGTGTCAAGGTATTGCTTGCCCCAGTGGAACACCCCGATACTGACCAGGGTCCTGCAACCATCGGTGCCCCGGCCATCTGGGATGGTGAAACCGTGACTGGTGTGGATACCAAAGGTGAGGGCGTACTGGTCGGTATCATCGATACCGGCATCAACTTCGACCATCCTTCCTTCAGCGCCACCCCATCCGATGGCTATGTCTACGATTGGACTGGCGACTACCTGGGCGTCTGCGATCCGACAACGGGTGACCCAGCCTACGCCACTGCCTGTAACGATAAACTCGTCGGTGCCTTCACCTATGTGGTTACTGAACCGGACGAAATAATCAGCCCTGAAGACTCCGAAGGTCATGGCTCCCACACCGCCTCCACCGTCGCTGGCAACACAGTTGATGTCGTTTTCCAGGGCGTCTCAACCACCATCAGTGGTGTCGCGCCCCATGCGCAAATAATCGCCTTTGATGTCTGTGTTCCCACCCCGCCCAATGGTGCCTGCTACGGCGATGCGACCGTTGCTGCCGTGGATGATGCCATCGCCAGTGGCGTGGATGTGATTAACTACTCCATCTCGGGCGGTTCCAATCCTTATAATGATCCTGTCGAACTGGCCTTCCTGGCTGCCACCGAAGCGGGCATCTTCGTATCCACCTCCGCTGGTAACGCTGGCGATACAACCGGCGAATCCTCAGTGGCACATCGTTCGCCCTGGGTTTCCACGGTTGCAGCTGCCTCCCACGCGCGTATTTTCGCGAACGCGGTGGATATCACCGGACCCGGAACAGTTCCGGCTGAATTGGTTGGCATTGGTGCTTATCAATCGGGTACCTTAATCACTTCCGATTTGGTCAACTTGCCCATCAAGTACAGCCCCACCAATCTTAACGGATGTGCCGCTTTCCCGGCTGGTTTCTTTACGGGTGCCTTCGCTCTAATCCAGCGCGGTACCTGTAACTTCTCAGTCAAGGAAGCCAACGCCCGTGCCGCTGGCGCGACGTATGTCTTCATCTTTAATAGCCGCTCTGGCCCGCCTGTTGGTATGTCTGGCGTTACCTCCGCGGCCATGTTAAGCATTGAAGAAGGTACCGCAATCAAGGACTGGATTGACGCCAATCCAACGGCCACAGCGACCATGTATGCTGCCACCAGCCGGATCGTTAATCCTGCCTGGCAGGATATTATTGCCGGTTTCAGTTCCTACGGCCCCAACACGACCTTTGATGTACTCAAGCCGGATATCACTGCTCCTGGCGTAAATATTCTTGCTGCGGTTGCCGATGCCACCATCGCCCCCAGCCCG
>JAKOSR010000068.1 GCA_029777225.1 Chloroflexota bacterium | reverse complement strand
TTGAAACGGCCATTCTTGCTACTATTGGCGACGGTGATGCTTTGTTCGTTGCTCGCCTTTAGTACCACGCCAATGGCAAAAGCAGAATTCACTGCAACAGACATTAACGCGCTCGCGATGGGGTATGCCTGGATTACTACTTACACTGACGCTGGCGCTCTGGACGATATAGTTGCGCTTCCATTTGGACATGCCATTGGGTACAATACGGAATTGAGCGCCTACATTGGGGACGTAGCGGATACCATAAACAAAAGCTATGTAATCAACTGGCGTCCTAACGTATTGGGAAACTCCTTACAGGTATGTGGAATGCGAGTGGCATATAGGCTACCCCTGTCAGGCGGAGGCTTTTCCTCCACTTTTAGTTATATTCATTTCCCCGGTACGGTTTTGCTGCCTCGTGATAGCTCAGTGGAATGGGGCTCAGATCCGAGTGGTGGTTGTATTTACTTGAAAACTGGCTCGCCATACGTCGTATTTAATATTAACCTAAACATCCCTGAGGGGAGTCGTATAGATTACTTGAGGGTGTACTATCACCGGACTGGCTTAACCTATCTGCCGTTTATTAGGCGATAGACAATTCGTAAATTATGCCAAGAACAAGAGAGCCCAGGCATCGCCTGGGCTCTCGCAGTAAATTCCAGCCTAATGTATCAGAATGAACCAATAGTGCGCAGCAAGCCAGCTTCCACGCGAAGTGAGCTCTCCAGACCCGTTATGCTATAATTTTCTTTCGCGCGTCGTTGCAAAAAGCGAATAGCGTTTGAAAAGGAAGCAATAAATGTTTAAGAAAATCACCCAGATCTTTAGTGGCGACCCTCATAAGCGGAAGATCGAAAAACTTGTTGGCACCGTAGACCAAATTAACGCGCTAGAGGAGTCGTTTGAAAAGCTGACAGACCTAGAATTAAGCGCCAAGACAAGCGCCTTCCGCGCCCGACTTGCCGCAGGGGAGAAGCTTGACCAACTGCTGCCGGAAGCCTTCGCTACCGTCCGTGAGGCCAGCAAGCGCGTCTTGGGGCAACGCCATTACGACGTCCAACTCATTTGCGGCATCAACCTGCACCAGGGTGCCATCTCTGAATTACGCACGGGCGAGGGGAAGACACTTTCAGCCACGCTGCCACTCTACCTCAACGCACTGGAAGGCAAGGGCGCGCATCTCGTCACAGTCAACGACTATCTTGCCCGACGCGATGGCCGTTGGATGGGGGCGATTTACCACATGCTCGGCTTGAGTGTGGGCATCCTGCAAATGGCCACCACGTCTGATGGCAATCAACGTGCCTATCTCTACGACCCGGATGAACACTCCCTCAAGGAGGAAACCAACTTCCTGCGCCCGGTGAGCCGCAAGGATGCCTACCTGGCGGATATCACCTATGGCACCAACAGTGAGTTTGGTTTTGATTACCTGCGCGATAACATCACGATGTCTTGGGAGCAACGCGTGCAGCGTGAACACCATTATGCCATCATTGATGAGGTGGACAACATCCTGATTGATGAAGCGCGTACACCGCTTATCATTTCTGGCCCATCGCACGAGGATTCTGATACCTATCTGCGCATGGCCCAGGTGGTCAAAGCGCTCAACCCTGAGGACTATGAAGTAAATGAAAAAGACCAGACGGTCAGCCTGACAGAAGTGGGCATCGCGCATGTAGAGGAAATCCTGGGCGAGCCTCTCTCCGACCCCGAGCGACCGGAGGATATCACCCCCGAACAAGCCCGCCTGATGGGTTTTCTCGAGCAAAGTCTGAGGGCGCAATTCCTCTTCAGGCGCAACAAGGAGTACATCGTCCAGGGTGGTGAAGTCATCATCGTGGATGAGTTTACCGGCCGCATGATGCCAGGCAGGCGTTGGTCTGACGGCCTCCACCAGGCGGTGGAAGCCAAGGAAGGCGTGAAGGTCCAGGCGGAAAACATCACCCAGGCCACTATCACCATCCAGAATTACTTTCGCATGTACAAAAAGCTGGCAGGCATGACCGGTACCGCCTACACGGAACAGGAAGAATTCTTCCGTATCTACGGCCTTGATGTACTGGTTATCCCCACCAACCTGGAATACCGCGCCATGCGGGCCAATTCGGGGCTGATGGAGGTCACCAGCAAGGACGAGGAGGGCTACCCTTACGTCTTCTACACCAATCCCGCCGACACGGCGAAAAAGCCCATGTACTTCAAACGCAAGGACTTCCCGGATGTCATCTACCGCACGCGGGAAGGCAAGCTGCGCGCCATGGCGCTGGAAATCGTCCGCTACCATGCCATGGGCCGCCCACAGTTGGTGGGTACCACGTCAGTGGAGGCCTCTGAGCAACTTTCAGAGCGACTCTCACCCGAGATGATACGGCGGCTGGTGCAGACCGTGCTTATTCGCCAGGCCTGGCTCATCTCCCGTGGGGTGAAAGAGGAAGATTACGCCACCGCGCCTGAGCTGGCCGTGTTGAACGAACCACTGGACAAGATGCGCATGCCTGAATTGCGCCGCCTGGGGAGTCAATTTGGGATGAGCTCCATGGACCCCAACGACGAGTCGAACCGGGTCGCCATCCTGAAAGCGCTCAAGCTCGAAGAAGCGGATTGGCCAAGGTTGCAACCCGTTTTTGAGGCTGGCATCCCGCATAAAGTATTAAACGCCCGCAAGCATACCGAAGAATCCATGATTATTGCCGGGGCGGGCGCTTTTGGCGCCGTCACCATCGCGACGAACATGGCCGGCCGTGGTGTGGACATCAAGCTGGGTGGTGAACTTTCGGAAAATGCCCTCGCAGAAGTGAACCGTGTCTTGGCCAAACAAGGCGGCCAGGACCCATATAACATGACTATGCAACAGCGCCTTGAAGCTGTGGGCCAACTGGATGGCAACCTGGAGGAAGAAGACCAGCAGGCCATCCAGGTCTTTGTTGATTACATGGAAAACATGGCCAAGGTAAGGGAACTGGGCGGTTTACATGTGGTCGGAACCGAACGCCACGAGGCGCGGCGCATTGATAACCAACTCCGTGGACGGGCCGCGCGCCAGGGAGATCCCGGCTCATCCCGCTTTTACCTCTCACTGGAAGACGACCTCATGCGCATGTTTGGGGGCTCACAGGTGGAATCACTCCTGACCCGTTTCAAGGTGGATGAGAATCTGCCCATCGAGCTAGGGGTCATCACCAAGGTCATTGAACAATCTCAGACCCGGGTGGAAGGCGCCAACTTTGACGTGCGCAAGCATCTGCTGGAATATGACGACGTCCTGAACACCCAACGCCAGCGTATTTACACCCAGCGGGACCGCATTTTCAAGAAAGAAGACCTGCACGATGACGTCCAGGAAATGCTGGAAACCGACCTTGGGGAACGCGTAAAATCCGCGCTGCAGGATAAGGATGGCGCCTGGAAGTTGCTGGGGTACCTTGAGGACGTTCAACCACCCATCAGCACCCAATGGGGCAGCTACCCCTCCTTCTCCATGCAATTGGCGCTTGAGCAACTCGGGCAACCAACCACGGAAGAAGACTTGCAGGACAGGCTGCTTGGAATAGCCCGTGGTGCCCACGACGCGGAGAACGCTCACCTGCTCCAAGGCGTGCGCGAGGTCCTCGATAAGGCTGAATCGGCGATGAAGACCCAAATGGCCGAACGCGAAGATGCCTTGGATGCTTACCTGGAAAACCTGGACCCAACTGAACCACACGATTTGCAGGCTGAAATCACCAGCCTGATACAGATGCCCGTCCGGCTTCCTCCAGCGCAGCAAAAGACCCTGCTTGAGGATCCCATCAGCATGAAAGGTCCTCTCCAGGACGCGCTTAAAACGGGCTTGACCCTCAACCAGGTGAGGCGGGTGCTGCTTACCCTGGAGCGCCGCTTCAACGAAAGCTGGCCTATTAAAGCCACCGAGCTGGCCACCCAGCCCTGGGCGGATGTGCGGAACCAAATAACTGGCCTGATTAACGGCACCCTGCAGCGGCGCACTGAGCGTTTGTTTGGGCAGGATGGTGAAATTGTGCGTGATTTGGAAGCCAACCGTGAGTTTCTGACCCGCGGACTGGAGGATGAGGGTACGCGCCTGGCGCTATTGCAGATGCTGACGCTTGGCAAAAGGGTCAGCTTTGATTCGCGCTCGCACCGCCGCCAACTGCGCACGCAGAACCGCCTCACCTACGTTTTTTCCATGGCCGGAATCCTGGTAAAAATGTCAGTGAGCGAATCCACCGGCCGCATTTTGACCCATCTTAAAGGCGCGGAAAAGGTGTTGCAGCAGGTGCTGGGTTTTGCTGATTTTGAACATCTCAAGCAAAATAGCTTCACCCTGGGCGCCCTGCCCGTTGAAACCCGAGACACCCTGGCCAGTTCTTTGGGTGATACCGGCTTCGCGACCCTCAAGGAAACACCCCTTGCAGAAATCAATGAGGAAGATGCCGCCAAAATCCGCGAGGTCCTTGGCGACAAGTCCCAAAACCGCATCTACCGCCAGCTCCTGCTGGGTACCATCACCGAAACCTGGGTGGATTACCTGACGCGCATGGAAGCCCTGAGGGTGTCAATCAGCATGGAATCCTATGCCCAGCGCGACCCACTGGTGCGCTACAAAGGACAGGCCAGCACGATGTTCACGGAACTGCTCAAGGAAGTCCGCCAGACGGTCATCAGTCGCATGTTCCGCTATCGCCCAACCAACTTGGTTGAAAACCAAAATGCCCCGCGCGGCCTGACGCCGACCGAATCCGCTGAGAAATCAATACCAGGCACGCCGGACCAGGCTGGTGCTCTTAACAAAGAGACAGCCGGTTCCAGCAAAAAGCGCCGCAAGCGCCATTAGGCCGGGGAGGAATTGTCGTGACACGTATCCTGCTTACCAATGATGACGGCGTAACCGCGCCGGGGCTGCTGGCGTTGGCCACCGCGCTGCGAGCGGTAAACTTTGATGTCACGGTGCTGGCTCCAGACCGCAACTGGTCGGCTTCAGGCCATGTGAAGACCCTGCATCGTCCCTTGCGTGTTTCGCCAGCTCTGCTGGCAGATGGCAGCCCAGCCTGGAAATCCGACGGCGCTCCTTCGGACTGCGTGGCCCTGGCTTTGATGGGCGCGCTGGAAGGGGACTTTGACTACGTTGTCTCCGGCATCAATCCCAATGCCAACATCGGGCTGGATGTGACTTATTCCGGCACGGTGACCGCCGCGATGGAAGGCTCCATCGGGGGCAAGCCCAGCTTCGCGGTCTCTCTGGACGCGCCGGAATACCACCAGGGTCCGTTGGATTTTGAAAGTGCTGCCATGGCTGCCGCCCGAATCATCCAGCACCTCATCCAGGAAGGCCAAAACACCAACCCAGCGCCAATTTGGAACATCAACGTGCCCTATCGGCCGGCTGGCGATTTTGCCGGCGAAATATACACCCGGCAGGGCGTCCGGCTTTACCGGGACGTGCTTGAAAAACGCCTGGATCCGCGTGGCAAACCGTATTACTGGATTGGTGGAGAAGCACCGACCGGCGTGGTGGAAGAGGGTACTGATTTTGGCGCGCTCAGCCAGGGCTACATCTCCATAACGCCCCTCACGATGGACATGACCGATTTTCCAAGGCTAGATGCTCTCCGCAGTGGTGGGAGCTAAGAAAAGCGGCCAAGCGCCATAGCGCGGACCTGGCTGTGTTATAATCCTGTCATGAAGTACTGAAGGCTGCCCAAAACCTCACCGATGGCAGTCTTTTTAATTTAATACCCAAAGGAGGGCTGACATGCAGAAGCTGAACTTACCAGGACCCAAGGCCCAGGCGATGATTGCCCGGGACGCGGAAGTAATCTCACCCTCGTATCCCCGGGGGTATCCGTTTGTGATGGATCACGGAAAAGGTACTGAAGTATGGGATGTGGACGGGAATCGTTTTCTGGACTTCGCTGCCGGTATCGCGGTGGTTTCCACCGGGCACACCAACCCAGCAGTGGTAAAGGCAATCCAGGAGCAAGCCGAAAAATTTATTCATATCTCTTCCGATTTCTATCACGAAAGCTGGATTAGGCTCGCGGAAAAACTGAGCGAAATCGCTCCCTGGAAGGGGCCATCTTGCTGCTTTATGACCAACTCCGGGACGGAGAGCGTTGAAACCGCGATCAAGCTTGCCCGCTATAACACCGGTGCCACGCAGTTTATCGGTTTTTTGGGGGCCTTCCATGGGCGCACCCTGGGTGCAGTGACCTTTACGGCCAGCAAGGCGCGTTATAAGAACGGCTTCTTCCCGCTCATGAACGGCGTGGTGCATGTGCCCTTCCCGGACCCCTATCGGCCGGTGTTGACGCGCCGCCCGGGCATGGGCGATGGCGAAACCGTCGTCGCTTACCTGGAAGAGGAAATCCTTGGCCGGCTTATCCCCGATAAGGACGCGGCCGGCATCCTGGTGGAACCCATCCAGGGCGAGGGTGGCTACATCGTCCCACCGGACGATTTCTTCCCCGCGCTGCGAGCGCTTTGCGACAAATATGACATCCGACTGATTGCGGATGAAGTTCAGTCGGGCATGGGCCGCACCGGCAAGTGGTGGGCGATTGAGCAGTTTGGTGTTGAGCCAGACATGGTCCTCTCCGCCAAGGGGATTGCCTCCGGCATGCCACTCGGGGTCTGCATGACCAAGAAAGAATTCATGGATTGGCCGCACGGCTCGCATGGGAACACCTATGGCGGCAACCCAATTTCATGCTCTGCCTCACTGGCCACCATCAAGCTCATCGAAGAACAATACCTCGAAAACACGCGCGTAGTTGGCGCTTATGCCAAAGAGGGTCTGCAGGAGCTGGCAAAAAAACATGTCAGCATCGGCGATGTGCGTGGTATGGGTTTCATGCTCGGGGTCGAGTTCGTAATGGATAGAACCACCAAGGCTTACGCGGCTGACCTGCGTGATGATGTGGTGGACTTCGCCTTTGAGCGGGGCCTGCTGACACTGGGGTGTGGTAAGAGCGTCATCCGCATCACCCCGCCGCTTTCGACCTCCAGAACCGAAGTGGATGAAGCATTAAAAATTTTTGACGAGGCCATCAGCCTGGCCGAGCACAAACACGGGCTGGCCTAGGTAATCTTTTTGAGTCTCCAAAGCGCTGCCATGACAGGCAGCGCTTTGTGCTTAAAGCTGGGATAAAATTAGACCATGCTGCCTGATTTTAGAGTACGTCAAAGAGATTACCTGCTTGAGATTTCACGCGCCCTGACTGAAGAACTGGACCTGGACGCGCTGCTTACCCGCATCCTGAATATTTCCGTGGAGATACTCTCCGGCCACGCTGGCTTCATCGCCTTGCTGGATGACCAAAATGGCTGGCAGGTGGCCATTCACCAGGGTATGCCCCAGGCCCTGCTGGACTACCTGGCGAAATGGCTTAGTTCACTGCCCGTCTCTGAAGAAGATG
>JAKOSR010000067.1 GCA_029777225.1 Chloroflexota bacterium | reverse complement strand
GGCTTTTGACGCCATCCTTGAGTCCCTGCGCAATCTTGAACCTGATGAGACCCTCCTGGTTCAATCCGGTAAGCCGGTCGCTGTCTTTAAAACCCACTTGGATGCCCCGCGCGTCCTGATTGCCAACTCCAACCTTGTCCCCCACTGGGCCACCCAGGCTCATTTTGATGACCTGGCCTCCAAAGGGTTGATGATGTACGGCCAAATGACCGCCGGCTCCTGGATTTACATCGGCACACAGGGCATCCTGCAGGGCACCTACGAAACGTTTGGCTCCCTGGCCAAAAGCCAGGGGTGGCCTTCACTCAAGGGCAAATTTGTCCTGACCGCCGGCCTGGGCGGCATGGGCGGAGCCCAGCCCATGGCCATCACCATGAATGAAGGTGTGGGTTTGATTGTCGAAGTGGACCCGGAACGTGCCCACAAGCGGCTCGAAATTGGCTACGTGGATGTGGTCACCGACAGCCTTGAAGAAGCCATGACCCTGGTTGAGGAATGCGTCAGTCGGCATATTCCCAAGTCCATCGGCCTGATTGGCAATGCCGCGGACGCGCATCGCGAATTGCTCTTGCGCCATGTCATCCCGGACGTGGTCACCGACCAGACCTCGGCTCACGACCCGCTCTCATACGTTCCCTCGGGCATGAGCCTGGTTGCCGCGGAGCAGTTGCGCGCGTCAGACCCCGCCCGCTATTCCGAACTATCCTTGCAGACCATGGCACGCCATGTGGAAGCCATGCTGGCTTTCCAGAAGAAAGGCGCCGTTGTGTTTGATTACGGCAACAACATCCGTCAACGCGCCTACGACCAGGGTGTAACCAACGCCTTTGATTTCCCGGGTTTTGTGCCCGCGTACATCCGTCCGCTCTTTTGCGAAGGGAAGGGCCCATTCCGCTGGGTGGCCCTCTCCGGAGACCCCGAAGACATCTACCGTACGGATGAATGCATCGCCAGCATGTTCCCGGAAGATGCCCACTTGCAGCGCTGGCTCAAGCTGGCGCGCGAAAAAGTGCCCTTCCAGGGCCTTCCCTCGCGCATCTGTTGGCTGGGCTATGGCGAACGCGCCAAAGCGGGCCTTGCCTTCAATCAACTGGTTGCCGATGGGGTCGTGAGCGCCCCGATTGTGATTGGGCGCGACCACCTGGACGCCGGCTCCGTCGCCTCCCCCAACCGCGAGACCGAAGCCATGCGCGATGGCACCGATGCCGTCAGTGACTGGCCCATCCTGAACGCCTTGCTCAATGCGGTTAATGGCGCCACGTGGGTGTCGTTCCATCATGGTGGCGGGGTTGGAATTGGGTTCAGCCAGCACGCCGGCCAGGTGATTGTGGCCGATGGCACCCCCGAAGCGGCAATCCGCCTGCAACGGGTTCTCACGGGCGACCCTGGCATGGGCGTGGTAAGGCACGTGGATGCGGGTTACCCCGAAGCGATTCAATTCGCGCGCGAGCATGGGATTCAAATCCCTATGCAACCCTGAAAACGGAAACAAAACCATGGATAAGGCAAAGCGAAGGCGAGTCTTTTTATTCTTCCTGACCATCGCGATTGGGATTTGCGCGGGGTTGGCTTTTGGCTGGCTGTTAATGCCTCCGCAAGCCCCGACCAAGGCCAGCCTTGATGATTTGCGGGCTGACTACAAAGCTGACCTGGTGCTAATGACCGCTGTAAAGTTCCTCGCCGCGCCTGACCCTATGAACGCCTTGGACCAATTGGCCCGGATAGATGCCGGGGACCCATTGACCTTGCTGGTCAACGCCATCAACTACGCCGGGAAAGTGGGCTATGCCAGCGATGATATCCAGGTGATGCAGGCCTTGTTTAGCGGTATCGACGCCCAGTCCTACCAGCTGTGGTTGACTGAAAGGGGCAAATAATGCAGAACCGAGCGCGAGGACACTGGTACCTGATTACCGGCCTGGTGCTGGGGATTGTGATGGGGCTGGTCATCTCGACCCTGCTCGTCCCCGTGGTGAACCCGGAAGCTTTTCCCTCCGAGCTCAATCCCGCCAACCAGGCCGCGTACCGCGAGATGATTGCCAGCGCTTACGCCAGCGACCTGGATCTGGCGCGAGCGCAAAGCCGGCTGGCCTTGCTGGGTAACCCCAATCCAGCAGAGCTGCTGATTGCCCAGGCACAGGAAACCCTGGCGAGTGGTGGCTCCGAGGCCACAGCCAGGGCGCTCGCCCAATTGGCGTCCGCGCTGCAAACCGCTGAGGTTCCCTAACCGCCCGTGCTCGCTGGGGTCTGGGTTCGCTGGCTGACCATGGGGGGGCCGCAAAATTCACAATTCACTCAGCTGAAATCCGACTCTTTTGCTTAAACACACAGCCCTCACGTTTCGCGTAAGGGCTGAGAATTTATGCGGGTCCAGGCTAAGGCAGCGGGTTGCTCGCGGCGAAATCATCCCCCAGGTTAAGCACGATATCAACCGTGGCGGCTGGGTCATAAGCGTAAACAATACGAGTGGAAGGCGCAATTTTCATCAGGTCAACCAAAAAACGCAAGGTGTACGGCTTGGCGCCATAAAAAGTGACCGTGGTGTAGGTTTGGTACGCAGCGTTGGTTTCCTCAACCACGTTGATGCCCTGCCCGCGTAAGTACTCCGCGGTTTTGGCAGCCAGCCCCTCCACGGAGGAGGCGTTCCGAACCGAAACAGAAGCGTTTTCATCCTGCAGGATGGATTGAATATCCTGCGCGCCGGTTGAACTGACCACCGAAGTGCCCTCAAAAATTTCATCCCTCAGCTCCCTGATTTTGTTGGGGATGGGTCGAAGCATCTGCAGGCCCTCCGGCGAGGTGCCAAAATTGACGTACTCGTTATTGATGGCCTTACTGACGATTTGGTCCCTGGGCACCGAAAGCGCCTTTTGCGCCAGTGCCAGTGCCTGGGTGAGCGAAAGGTTGGTATGAATCCCGGCTGAAAGGTTGGCGTAAAGCTGCGGCGCCCGCGCGATGAGCGTGGGCATCATGTTGAACGCCAGAATGCGGTCCCGGATGGCCAGGATGACCTGCTGCTGACGCTTCGCGCGGTCAAAATCACCACCAGCCGTGCTGCGGTTGCGCACATAGGCCAAAGCCAGCTCTCCCGTCAGGGTATACCGGCCGGGCTCAAGCCAATAAGAGCGCGGCGTGTTCACGATATCCAACTGGATGCTCTCTGGAATATCAACCTTGACACCGTTAATGTTATCGATGAAGCTGACAAAGGCTTCAAAATCAATTTGGGCGTAATACTGGATAGGCACACCCAGCAAATCTTCCACCGTGGCGATGGCCAAACCCGGCCCGCCACCTGGCAGCTGGAAGGCTTCGCCAATGCTGTATGCGGTATTGATTTTGCCATAATCACTGCCCGGGATTTTTACCCATAGGTCGCGCGGGATGGAAACCATGGCCGCGGTGTTGGCGAGCGGGTCCAGGGTGAACAAAATCATGGTATCAGTCAGTGGGGCTGTGGCGTCTGGACTGCGGGCGTCGATGCCCATCACCAGCAGGTTGACCCTGGTCTTGCCGTCCCATTCCGGCGCCTCCACCGCGGGTTCCGGCGCTCCGAGCGTCGGGGCGATGGGCGTCTGTTCACCCAGGTTGTTTGGGTCAGGTGTCGAATTCGTATTGCTCGTCACCGGTTCGCCGGGCAGGTTAAGGATGGTCATCCCCGCCACAAAATCGCTCACAAAGCGACTGAGCAGCACGGCGCCCACCAGGCCAACCATAATCAGAACGAGCATCATTAATCTGACTTTTTTGTTTTTTGGTAAAGCTTCTGCAATTCTTGAGAAAAATTTCTTCATGGGTTGATTAATCAAACAGCCTGGTACGTCAACCAGGCGTTCTGATATAACCTCGTTTCTGGTTTACTCGGGTTTGGGGGCAGGAATGGGCAGCGCCGCTTTTTCAGTGGAAATCCACTTGTCGCCTTCCTCAATCAGCATGACTGGGATATCCTCCCAGATGGGGTACTTCCGCCCGCAATCCTGGCAGATTAACCAATTTTCCTGGTAATACTCCAAAGCGCCCTGGTCGTTTTTCACACACACCGGGCAGCGTAAGATTTCCAATAATTTTGAAGAGATCACTATCGCCTCCAACACAAATTTAGACCCTTTGATTCATCGGGTGATTTTGCACATTTTACCATAGGCGCGCGAGGCCCAAGATTGGCGCGAATTAGTTCTGCCGGTCGCCCAGATCGGTGCCGGGTCCATAGTTGAAACCGTCCGGCCATGGCACGTAAGTGGTATGGATGGAGTCGGTAAAGTACACCTGGTTGTCGCGGAAAACCGTCCGGTTGACGTCCACCGTCGCACCGTACACCGCCCAGTCGACCTGGATAATCTCGCCTGCCGGCAAGGTTGGGTCCTCACGGTAAATGGGCTCAGGTGGGGGTGTCACATTGGTGACCCCAGTGGTGGTCCAATCCACGGTCCTTCCATCGCTGGTGGAGTAAAACTTCCACGTAAGCGAATGGTCTGTGGCGTAGGTTTCCATCAAGATCCAGTAAGGGGTGTCATTCCTGAACTTGAAATCCACTAATGGCACATACACGGTCGCGTCCAGGCCGGCCAAATCGGTATCCGGCGCGCCATTGGACATTTGCTCATAATACCCCACGCGGTAGGCATGCGCGTACCGCTCCACGATTGGGAACCCAGCGAAGAACACGGTTCGGAATAGGGTGGTACTGACCTGGCAAACGCCACCGCCCACCCCCTTCACCGATTGGTCACCCACGATGATAATCGCTTCGGCGTAACCGTTTTCAAGGCTGATATCAGTCAAATAGCGCGCCATGGAGAAGACCTCACCCGGCGCGACCAGCACACCGTAAAAGCTGCTTGCCGCAGCCCGGATATTCTGGACGCGGGCTGGAGCTGAACCCCAAAAATAGGAGGTGGTTTCCGCAACCAGCTCGGTAATGCCCAGGCTCGCGCCGGTTGTATCATCCTTCACCGGAGGGTCAACATCCTTCATCACCAGCGCCACCTGGTGTTCGCCAGCCTGAACCCGGCTGATGACCGCGTCCACCGTCGCTTCAACATCCAGGGTCTTGCCAATCACCGCGGAGGAGACAAGCTCCAGTTTCCCCGTGTCATCGTTGAACATCATGCGCGCATTTTCTGGCTGCCGTCGAACCGAGGGTGCGATGCCGCCCAGGTAATTCGTGAGGGCCTGCCTGTCCAGGCCAAGCGCGTACTCCGCCGCCCCGCCATTTTCCATTTTCTCAACCCGCAGCAGCTTCGCCAGGTCCGCTGGCTCAATCGTCCAGGGGCCCAGGTCGGTCTGCCCTTCGGCGGCGGTGATGGTTAATGGGCCATTCAGGATGGCGCGCGCGGCATCGGCCGTTTTCTGCGCGTCCATGATGCCAGGCTTGGTTTCCTTCACCACCAATGGCACCGAGCCATCCTGCAGGGTGATGAGATACGCCTCGAGCGAACGCAGCGTGGCAGCAATGTCCACCTGGCGCCCAATTTGACCGGCGCTGACGTTCACCTCAGCGCCATCAATGCGAATTGCTGCCTCCTGGACGGGTTTATTGACCTGCCTGGAAATTTCCTGCAAAACCGCGAAAGCCTGGCGCTGGTCATAAACGACCGCGGGGTAGATTTCCACGCCTTCCCGCGCAGCGCGGATTTGTTCGGCAAGGTTGGCCGAAAGGCTGCCCGTGCGCCCAACGCTAAAAGCCTGGTTGGCACTGGAAAGGATATCGTAGGTATAGCCGAGATTGGCCGGCTGGAATTGCCAGCTCGTCTCACCATCGGTCAGCGTGATTCTGCCCTGTGTCGGATAATCCAGTTTTTGATTGAGCCTGACAACTGCCTCGCCAAGCGTCAAGCCGGAAAGGTCTTCACCCGCGACTTTTACGCCCGTATGGATGACGGACGATGTCCGTGCTTCGTATGAAAACAATAACGCCACGCTGATGGCCAGGGCCAAAAACAGGCCGGCTACGACAACAAAGGCGATTTGCCGACCGATATTGAAATCGGGCTTTTGATTTTCTGTTCTTATTGCGTCCATCATAATCGCTATTCTACAGGATAAATAACATCCCTTCCATCTTAATAGAACATCGTTAAGCCGAAGCTCCTCGTTGCTTAATAAGACGCAGGTTTGTCAAAGATGTTCCCACCACGGAAAAAGTGCCTAAACCTGTCATCATAAGTGTAATGCGCTATAATCACTCTTGAAGAAGAAGCCGCATACCTGTCATGAAATTGAGCAAACCACTTACCTGCCTGCTGGCCATAACAGCTGTTTTATTGTTGCTTCAGCCAGTTTGGGCCGCCGGCCTGGCCCAAACTCCCCGAAATAATGTGCTGGATAATGGCTTTCTGAGCGCTGCCTCGGCCACGCAAACCCCCACCTCTGACGTGCCTGCCACTCTGCCTGCTAACCTCGCTTACCAAACCGCCACACCGGGCCCGGATGGCACCATTTATCACACCGTCCTGGAGGGTCAATTCCTTATTACCATCGCGGAACTGTATGGCGTGCCGCTCACGGATTTGATGACCCAGAACAATCTGACGGCTGATTCCATCATCTATCCTGGCGACCTGCTGATGATTACCAAAGTGGTCGTGCCTGCTTTGCTCGCGGCGACCCCCGCGGTGGAAGAGCTGGCTGAAGCGGCCTTGCCCAGTGCCACGCCTCAACCCTCGCCCACCTTCCTCCCGCAAGTGACTGCGGTAGCCGAAGCAAAAGCTGAAGAACCGGGCATTTTCACCCGCATCTTTTCCGGGCCGGCCAAGTTCATTGCTTTGGGAATCCTGCTGCTTGTCCTGTTGGGAATCATCCTGCTGGTCATCAGCTCACGCCGGATGCAATAATTCCAGTTCCCAATACTACATGCTGATATGCGCGCCTTGCGCGGGTCGGCAAAGGTAAATGGACGGCGCGATGCCCACGTTTTCGTGGTAATCACGCGCTAGCTGTTCAATAAACATCTCAACCTTGTCACTTTCCACCAGGTTCACCGTGCAGCCACCAAAACCCGCGCCGGTAAGCCGTGCGCCCAGGCAGCCAGGAATGCGGTTGGCCAGCGCCACCATGCTGTCCAGCTCAGGGCAACTGACCTCGTACTGGTCCCGCAGGGAGGCATGGCTGGCCGCCATCAGCGCCCCAAACTGGCGTGTGTCACCGCGCTCCAGGCATTTTTCTGCCTGTTCCACGCGCGCGATTTCCTCCACCACATGCCTGGCCCGTTGCAGCACCCGCTCGGGCAGCCCCTGTGCGCGCGCCTCCAGCTGTTCCGGCGTCACGTCCCTCAGCGCGGTTATCTCAGGGAGCCAGGCTCTAAGCAGGCGCATTGCTTCCTCGCAATCCGCGCGTCGTTCGTTATAGGCCGAACCGGAAAGCGTCCGGCGCACGCCTGTATCCGCGATGACAATCCTGGTGTCCGCGGGCAGCTGAACGGGTCTCCAGTCCAAACTGCGCGTATCAAAGCGCAGCGCGCACCCCTCCACCCCAAAATAACTGGAGAATTGGTCCATCAACCCGGATTGCACACCCACGTAGTGATTTTCCGCGGCCTGGCACAACTGCACAAAATCCATATCTGGTAGGTTCCATCCCCCCAAGTACTTCCACGCCAGGGCAAAGGCCACCTCAACCGCCGCCGAAGAGCTAAGCCCGGCCCCAATGGGCACCGTGGAGCGATAAGTGGCTTCCAGGCCACGAGTCTCCAGCCCTATGGATTGCAACGCCCAGGCCACGCCGGCGGGATAGCGCGCGAAGGCGGGCATGGGTTCCCCCCGCGTGTCTTTACCTGCCTTGAGTTTTTCCAGCGGAATCTCAGCCGATAGACCAAGGTCGAGCGCGTTCAGCTTTAAAATAGGTTCAGCCAGGGCGGTGACCTCCAAACGGACTTCCCGGTCAATCGCGGCAGGCAAAACAATGCCATCGTTATAGTCCACGTGCTCCCCCAGCAGGTTCACGCGTCCAGGGGCAATCACGCTGAAGCGCTCTGCCGGTACAAAAACGCTCGATTTTTCTGTCTTTTCCGGCTCCCGCACAGGCTGAACAGGATTCCAGGCGAGTAACGCGGCTTTCCTGGCGTGGTCCATGCGTTTGAGTTGCTGCTCGCGCTGCATGGCGCTCTTTCTATTCGGTAGTTTTTCCAGGTAGACCAGGCGTGAAGGGCCATTCATACGCGTGTAGCGGGCACCTTTACCACTGTTGTGCGTTTTGAGACGGCGAGCGGGGTCGGTCGTCCAGCCACTGTAGTACGCGCCATTTTCACACGCCAAAATGTAAACGTAGAAACCGGGTTGGCCAGCCAAATCAGGCCCCTATCAGGAATCGAGTGATGCGCATCAGAGGCTCCCGGATGATGGTGCCAAACAGGTCAAAACCGATTTGGGGGCCAACAATCACAAGGAGCAGCAAAAAGATGGGACCGTACTGCCGTATTTTATAAAACCCCTCCCGCCATTGGGCGGGCAACAGGTACTCCAACACTTTTTCGCCGTCCAAAGGCGCCAGCGGAATCAAGTTAAAGAGGAAAAGCGCAACATTAATATAAACAAACTCCAGCAGGAAACCCCCAAGCGTGGGGAATACACTCCTTGGCTGGGTGTATATGGACGCTACGCCAAAACGAATCAGGAGCGCGCCCAGTGTCGCCAGGAGAAGATTGGTCAGCGGGCCGGCCACCGAAACAAGCATCGTGCCGGCGGGTGTCTTTCGGCGAAGCGCGTAGGGGTTGATTGGGACGGGTTTGGCCCAGCCAAAACCCGCGAGGATGAGCATCAGCGTGCCAAAAGGGTCCAAATGAGCAAGCGGGTTAAGGGTCAGCCTGCCCGCCGCGCGCGGGGTGTCGTCACCCAGTAAATCCGCGGCCTTGGCGTGCGCGAATTCGTGCAGCGTAAACGCGATGACCAGGGTGAATAATCGTGAGATGATTTCCTGGATGCTCAATCCCAACATATCGTTCTCCATCAAAGCCAGTTTGTGCTCCTAAATCGATTTTTTGACCGATGAGGATGGACTGGGCGAACCCGATTATAACATGGGGGGTACCCGGCCTTGGGTCTGGCCGCCCAGCCACCCAACGGAACCAAGCTCATACCGGGCCAACAGGTGCGTTGGGCCGGATGTTATAATCGCCTTATGCTGCCAGATATTCAAATAGGAGACCGAGTCCGCATGCGCAAAGCCCATCCTTGTGGGGGGTATGAATGGGAAGTGGTCCGCCTTGGCGCGGACATTGGTTTGGTCTGCCTAACCTGCCAGCATCGCGTTTTGCTTTCCCGCAGGGATTTGAACCGGCGCATGAAAGCCCTGACCCACAAACCGGATAACAATGAACGCGTCCAGCCCCAATAAAGTCCCCCATATCCTTTTCCTCTTTTCCGATACCGGCGGAGGGCACCGCAGCGCCGCCACCGCGATTATCGGCGCGCTTGAGGCAGAATTCCCTGGCCAGGCCACCTGGGAAATGCTGGACTTTTTCAAGCACTACGCGCCCCCGCCCTTTGATACCGCGCCGGATACGTATGCCCCAATGGCCCAAATCCCGGATCTTTGGGAGCTGGGCTTCATCGCCAGCAATCAAAGAATTACCGCCCGCGCCATTCAGCGCGTGCTTTGGCCCTATGTGCGCAAGGCCGTGGCCCGGCTCATCGCGGAACACCCCTGTGACATGCTCCTGTCGGTACATCCCATCATCAACACCCCCTTGCTGCGTGGCCTGCCCAAGGACCGTCCACCATACCTGGTGGTCGTCACCGACATGGTCTCCACCCACCAATGGTGGTACACCCCCCAGGCGGACCTGACGATTGTCCCCACAGAAGAAGCCCGCCAGCGTGGCATATCCCTGGGGCTGGACCCCAAGCGGATGCACGTGGTGGGGTTGCCCATTGCCCGGCAGTTCGCTGCCCCCATGGCCAAACCACAGGCAAGGAACAAGCTCGAACTACCCCAGGACATCCCCCTGGTGCTCATGGTCAGCGGGGGCGAGGGGATGGGGCCCCTTGAGGAAACGGTGCGGGCCATCATCAACCAACGCGTTCCCGTGGGCATGGTCATCATCACGGGGAAAAACGCCGACCTCAAGGCGAGGCTGGAAAGCCTGGATTTCCCTTACCCGGCAGCCATCCGCGGCTTTGTGGACAACATGCCCGACTATATGCAGGCCTGTGATGTCATCATCACCAAGGCCGGCCCCGGAACAATCAGCGAGGCATTTACAGCCGGGCTGCCCATCTTGCTCTACAGCAAAATGCCCGGGCAGGAAGACGGTAATGTGGACTACGTCGTGAACCACGAGGCAGGCGTCTGGATGGATGACCCGGCAGGCGTGGCCGAGACCTTACAACGCTGGATTGATAACCCCGTGGAAATGCGCAAGTTCAGCCAAAACTCGCTTAACCTGGCCAGGCCGGATTCCTCTAAAATAATTGCCCAGACTGCCATGGCCATGCTGGGCAGGTACCCTTTCGAACAAATTCATTATTACGACCAGTCATAACCATTTTATATAAGGGGGAGCGGGTGTTTTTCCATCCTTTATACGGTATAATTTTTTTAAGTTAATCTAAGCGAAAACTATGCCAATTCTTGCCCGTAATGCCTTTGAATTTTTCTCTCACAGCCCTGAACAGACCCGTCGGGTGGGCATGAGGCTTGGCGCCCTGCTTCAACCCGGGCAGGTTGTGCTCCTGGAAGGGAACCTGGGGTCAGGCAAGACCACCCTCGTCCAGGGCATCGCCCAAGGTTGGGGGTCGCCAAACCCTGTCTCAAGCCCCACGTATGTCATTGTGAATGATTACCGGCGCGCGGATGGCAAACATCTGTACCACGCTGACGCCTACCGCCTCACGCCAGGCAACGCGCTCGATACGGCCATCCTGGATTTGGATTTTGTCCTAAAGGATGGCACCCTGGTGTTGGAGTGGGCCGAACGGGTCCAGGACGGCTTGCCAAACGAGTTTTTGCGGGTTGTGCTGAGCTGGATGAGCGAGGAACAGCGCCACCTGGTGTTCACCCCCCAGGGTAAGCAGTACGAAACCATGTTGAAGAAATTGCAGCAATCGCTGTTTGGAGCCTGATTATGTTACTGGCTATTGATACTTCCACTGAATGGATTGGCTTGGCGTTGTATGACGGCACCCAGGTGGTGAGCGAAATGACCTGGTACAGCCCAAATTACCACACCGTCGAACTGGTCCCGGCCATCGCGGACATGCTGACGCGCTCCCGCGTGCCCCGCTCTTCCCTTACGGGCGTTGCCGTGGCCCTGGGCCCCGGCTCGTTTACGGGCTTGCGCATCGGTTTGGGCGTGGCCAAGGGTGTGGCCCTGGCCTTGCGCATTCCGGTGGTCGGCGTCCCCTCGCTGGAAATCCTTGCCGCCTCTCAGCCTGCCCTGCGCCGTCCCATGCTTGCTTTGCTGCGGGTCGGTCGCGGGCGCTTTGCTTACCAACGGTTTCACTACCAAAAAGAGAGGTGGGAACCTGTTGGCGAAGTTCAGGTGGACAGCCCCAAGGCCATCGCCGCGACCATCGACTCAGCCATCTACGTTGTGGGTGAAATGGGACCTGAAGAGCGCCAGGTGCTTGGGCGCAAGTGGAAAACCGCCCGCCTGGCTCCAGCGTCCGCCTCCACCCGCCGGCCCTCGGTTCTGGCTGAGATCGCCTGGAAAAGGCTCAAATCGGGCAGCTCGGACGACGTTGTCAGTCTCACGCCAATTTATGTCCACACCCTGAGCAACGTCCCACAGACATGACCACCCATCCAAACCCGGGGGAAATAATTGTGCGCCTGATGACACCAGCCGATCTCCCGCAGGTGGAAGCGCTCGATCAGGCTTGTTTTTCCGACCCCTGGCCCAGGGGCGCTTTTAGCTATGAATTGCGCCCGGATTCAAACAGCCTGTGCCTGGTCGCACGAGACTCCTCTTCCGAACAGGAACCTATCGTGGGCGTCATCGTGACGTGGCTCATCGTGGACGAGGTTCATATTGGCACCCTGGCGGTCAGCCCTGGCTACCGCGGCCTGGGGGTTGCCAGGCGCTTGCTTGCTTCAGCCTTGTTGCGTGCCAGCAAAAATGGCGCGGTCAAGTCCCTTTTGGAAGTGCGCGCTGGAAACAACCAGGCCCTCAAGCTTTACTTTGGCATGGGTTATGAGGCCGTCGGGTTGAGACCCGGGTATTACGAGAACAATCATGAAGACGCCCTGCTGCTGACACTTGACCCCATCGATATTCGCCGGATGGAAGCTCTGATTTGATGAATACACCCGTATTTCGAGCAGGTTTAGAGTAGAATCTTAAGCCGGAGCTCCCATGACCACAGAAGAAATCATGCAACAAATCCGCGATGAAGTGCGCGTCTGCGAAAAATGCCCCCTTCATATGCAGCGAAAGAACGCTGTGCCAGGGGAAGGGCCGGCGCGTGTTGACGTTATGCTGATTGGCGAAGGCCCCGGCCACCATGAAAACGAACAGGGGAAACCTTTCGTGGGGCAGGCCGGCATGTTCCTCGATGAACTCCTGGCAGCCGCCAACCTGGACCGTAAAAACGTTTTTATCACCAACGTCGTCAAGTGCCGTCCCCCAGGCAACCGCGACCCCGAACCAACCGAGCTTTCCACCTGCAGGGGATACCTGGACCGTCAAATCAACGCCTTGAACCCAAAAATCATCATCACCCTGGGTCGGTTTTCCATGGCTCGCTTTGTTGCAAACGGGAAGATAAGCCAAATTCACGGTCAGGCCCACCTGGTGGAGGGGCGCACGGTCATCACCATGTACCACCCTGCCGCGGCCTTGCACCAACCCGACCTGCGGGGAAGCCTCCTGCGGGACTTTGCCAATTTGAAAACGCGGCTTGCGCCAAAACCTGAAATCCCGCCCTCCTCCCCGGCCACACCGGCGCAAAAACGCCCGGCCGAGAAGGAAGATGACAACGAATACAAACAACTGAGTCTTTTTTAGCACACACCGAAAAAGAGAGCAAAGATGGTCAAAGAAGAACTGATTCAGATGATTCAAAAACGCCGGGCGAATATCGCCGTGGTTGGCCTGGGGTATGTAGGCCTGCCCCTGGCAATTACCTTTGCCAACGCCGGCTTCACCGTCACCGGCATCGACCCAATCCAGGAAAAGGTGGACATGGTCAATCGCAGCGAGAGCTACATCTCGGATGTGACCAATGCCGCCCTGCGGAAACACGTGGAAGCTGGAAAAATCCGCGCCACAACCGATTATTCCGTCCTGAGTGAGATTGACGCGGTTTCCATCTGCGTGCCCACCCCACTACGTAAAACAGGGGACCCGGACATGTCCTTTATCGCCTCGTCCAGCGAGAGCATCGCGCCTTACCTGCACCGTGGCATGATTGTCGTACTGGAATCCAGCACCTATCCGGGCACAACCCGCGAATTCGTCCTGCCCAAGCTGACCTCCTCAAAAGACTTCAAGGTGGGGGAGGATTTCTTCCTGGCCTTCTCCCCTGAACGCGTGGACCCGGGACGCACGGATTTCACCACCTACAACACACCCAAAGTGGTCGGTGGCGTAACGGCCAACTGCACCGAAGTGGCAACCGCTTGGTACCGCGAAGCGCTCCAAACCGTGGTACCGGTGAGCACCGCCGAGGTCGCGGAATTGACCAAGCTGCTTGAAAACACCTTCCGCATGGTGAATATCTCGATGGTGAACGAGTTGGCCCAAATGTGCGACCGGCTCAAGATTGACGTCTGGGAGGTCATCGATGCGGCCGCAACCAAGCCTTTCGGCTTCATGAAGTTCACACCCGGCCCCGGCATGGGCGGCCACTGCATCCCGGTGGACCCCCTGTACCTTTCCTGGAAAATGAAGACGGTGAATTACACCGCCCGCTTCATTGATTTGGCGTCTGAAGTTGATTCCAACATGCCCCGTTACGTGGTCGGCAAAATCCAGGATGCGTTGAATCGCTATAAAAAACCATTAAATGGCAGCAAAGTGCTCGTGTTGGGGGTTGCCTACAAACCGAATATCAACGACCTGCGTGAATCGCCCGCCCTGGATGTCATCCACCTGCTGCAGGAAAAAGGCGCGGTTGTCAGTTACAGCGACCCCTACGTTCCGGCGTTGGATGTTGATTCCATCCAATTAACCTCCGAAAAAGACTTGCCTTCCGCTGTGGAAAAGGCCGATTGTGTCGCCATCATCACCAACCACAGCAAGTTCGATTACAACATGATCCTGGAAAAAGCCCAGCTGATTTTCGACGCGCGCAACGCGCTGAAGGAGCTTGGCAAGAATAGCGTGAAAGTGGTCAAGCTCTAATGGCCAATTACCTGATTACCGGCGCGGCTGGCTTCATCGGCGCCCAGGTCGCGCGCTTGCTGCTGGCCGAAGGGCACCAGGTTTACGGGGTTGATAACCTGAACAAGGTCTACGACGTGCGCGTCAAAAAGCATCGCCTGCAGAGCCTGCTGCCCGCCGCGGGCTTTCATTTCATCAAGGATGACATCACCGACAAGGAAATCGTCCAGCGCCTCGGCCAAACGGTTCCCGAAGTGGCAGCGGTGATTAACCTGGCCGCCATCGCCGGTGTGCGGGCCAGCACCACGGACCCCTGGAGTTACCTGTACACCAATACACTGGGCGCGCTTAACATGTTGGAATATGCCCAGCACCAGCAAGTTCCAAAATTCATCCAGGCTTCCACCTCCAGCCTGTATGGAAACGAGGGCACACCGCCGCACAACGAGGATGCCAGCACAGACCACCCGCTCGCGCCGTACGCCGCCAGCAAAAAAGGCGCTGAGGCGTTTTGCTACGCTTACCATCACCTTTACAACCTCGATGTGAGCGTGCTGCGCTACTTTACGGTCTATGGGCCGGCTGGCCGGCCGGATATGGTCATGTTCCGTTTCTGCCAGTGGATTGCCGAAGGCAAACCCGTTATCACCACCGGGGATGGCGAGCAATCCCGTGGTTTCACTTACGTGGATGACATCGCCAGGGGGACTCTCCTGGCGCTAATGCCCGTGGGGTACGACACCTTCAACCTTGGGGGCCACGAGGTTATCACCATCAACACGCTCATTAGTATGTTGGAGGACCGCTTGGGCAAAAAAGCCGACGTACGCTATATCCCCAGTCATCCAGCCGATGTTTTCAGCAATGTGGCGGATGTCAGCAAAGCGCGGCAACAACTGGGCTGGCAACCCCAGGTCGGCCTGGAAGAAGGCGTGAGCCGACTGGTTGATTGGTACCTGCGGGAACGGTCCTGGGCAAAAGACATCGAGACGCCCTGATGCAAGCCTCAAACGGCTAGGCTTGTATTTGCCGAAATGTGATTTCCTTGCTATAAACCTGATACCGTGAAAAACGATCCGATATCCCGTCTTTTGCCTACCATGCTGGCATTGGTGGTTGTCCTCCTCTTTTCAGCTTGTTCAGCGATTTTCGTGCCTTTGGAGGACACAACGCCTACCGCGGAAATCGTCCCTGGCACCCTGGAATTAGTGGAGTTTGAAATCCAGCGCTTACAATGGAAAGGTGAAATCCTGTCCATGGTGCCAGTGGAGGGGACGGCCGAAGAAATCTTGGCCTCGCACGAAGCACAAAGGTCAAATCTTATCCCCAGGGCCGTCTACGCCACCAACAACATAAGAATTGCCGGGGATGAAATTTCTTATAGAATCCATGAGACCATTGCGCAGGGTGATTCGAATCTGCCAGCGCGGTCCAGTTTGGAGGTTCTCATCCACAAAAATGGTGAACTCCTGGTCTCCATCCCCATAGGCACAAGCAGCCCAATTTCGCCAGTATGGGGATTCTGGGCATACCAAGACGCATGGTTTCTCGAAGTCGCTTACAGTGAAACAATCCCAAGTACTGATGACATTCCCAATAACGTGGAAGTGGTTTCGACCGGTGATATTTTTGAAAATGGTATCTCTCTCAATTCTGAGGCAGGATATGAGGAAAGTTTTGGCTTTCAGATTCTTGCCGGGCGTCCCTTTTACTTTTATAAACGTGCCGGCGTGTTGGGTTACGCCTATGATGGCACCGAGTTCCCCTTGGAATACACCCGGATCGACCACCATAACTGCTGCAGTGGGGCGGCACTAAACCCCGTGATGGCTGATAATATGGTGGCCTTTTACGCCTACAAGGGGGACGTGATGTATTACGCGGAAATCGGTGTTTTTGACTAAGGTGCAGAGCGGTAACCCTATCCCCATGGATTAATTTGGCGTATGAAGCCCCAGTAGCAGTGGTTTGGACCTGGTTTTACAACTTGACTCATGGCGATTCCCGTCTATAATTCAGTGACTGAAATATATGGAAGCAGAACTTTCCTCGGAAGAGACCACCCGCGCGCTGGATCTCCTAAATCAAATTGAGGCCAACCCAGATATCTCCCAGGCCTCCATGGCGGACGAGCTGGGCGTGGCTGTTGGCACCATCAACTGGTACATCAAGCGCCTGGTGTCCAAAGGCTACGTGAAGGTCAAGCGCGCCCAACGCAAAAAGCTACGCTACATCATCACGCCCGAGGGCATCGCGCTGCGTGCCAGCCTGACCGTGGATTACATCCGCACCTCGTTTGACCTCTATCGCCGCGTGCGTGAACGCGCGGTGAAGTGCCTCGAGGAGCTGCGGTTCAACGGCTACACCCACGTGCGCATTGAAGGCGATGGCGAGGTGGCCGAGATTATCAGACTGACCTGCATTGAGCAGGGTGTCGCGCTGACCAACGAAGAAAAGATGCCCGTCATTACCATCCAAGGCATTAAACTTGCACTGTTTCTACCAAATGAGGAGGCCACAAATCCCTCCTCTACAATAATTGATAACCGAGGTGAAAATGGAAAATCCGCTTGACCTTTCCAGCAAGCGTGTTTGTGTTACTGGCGGTGCCGGCTTTTTAGGCACGCACCTTATTCGCAAATTGCGGGAAAACGGCGCGCGGGATATCTTTATCCCGCAATACCCCGATTACGACCTGGTCAAGGGCGAGGATATCGACCGTCTTCTGGCGGATGCCCATCCGGATGTGATTATTCACCTGGCTGCCCATGTGGGTGGCATTGGAGCCAACCGCGAAAAACCAGCGGAGTTCTTTTACGACAACCTGATGATGGGCGTCCAGCTCATCCACAAGGCCTGGCAGCGCGGGGTTGAGAAGTTCGTGGCCATCGGCACCATCTGCGCTTACCCCAAGTTCACCCCCATTCCTTTCAAGGAAGAACACCTTTGGGACGGCTACCCCGAAGAAACCAACGCCCCCTATGGGCTGGCAAAAAAGATGCTGCTCGTCCAATCACAGGCTTACCGCCAGCAATATGGCTTCAATTCCATCTTTTTGCTGCCCGTCAATCTTTACGGGCCAGGTGACAACTTCAACCCGGCCAGCTCGCATGTCATCCCAGCCTTAATCCGCAAGTGCCTCGAAGCTCAGGAACAGGGTGCCGCGGAAATTGTGGCCTGGGGGGATGGTTCCCCCACGCGGGAGTTCATCTACGTGGAAGACGCGGCTGAGGGCATCACCCGGGCCACCCTGTATTACAACGGCGCCGAACCGGTCAACATCGGTTCGAGCTTTGAGATTTCCATCAAGGACCTAACTGAGCTCATCGCCCGTCTCACCGGGTTTGAGGGCTCCATTCGCTGGGATCCCAGCAAACCCAACGGCCAACCGCGGCGCAAGCTGGATACCACCCGCGCCCGGGAATACTTCGGCTTTGAAGCCAAAACTGATTTTGAAGCCGGCCTGAAACGCACCATCGATTGGTACCGGCAGCAAAGGGCGAATGGCCACGGTTGATTCCCAGACCGCCAACCAGACGGTTGTCCTCAAGCCTGCCAAAGGCTGGCTTGGCGTTGACCTGAAGGAACTTTGGTATTATCGCGAGCTGGTCTACTTCCTCACCTGGCGCGATATCAAAGTGCGCTACAAGCAGGCCGCGCTCGGCATTGCGTGGGTCATCCTGCAACCCTTGATAACGGCGCTGGTCTCAACGTTCGTGTTTAGCCGCGGGCTGAAGATTGACAGCGGCAGCCTTCCTTACCCCTTGTTTGTGCTTTCGGCCTACCTGCCCTGGCATTTATTTGCCAACTCGTTGACTAAATCCAGCAGCAGCCTGGTGGGGAATGCCAACCTCATCACCAAGGTTTACTTTCCGCGCATCATTATCCCGCTGGCTTCGGTGCTCTCGTCCCTGCTTGACTTTTTCATTTCGCTGGTCATTCTGCTCATCGCCATGGTCATCTACAAAGCTCCCATCACCCTGACGGCCCTGTGGATTATTCCGTTCTCGGTGCTCGCGATGATCATCGCCCTGGCGGTGGGGTTATGGTTCTCGGCTCTCAACGTGCAATACCGTGACGTGCAACAAATCCTGCCCTTCATCTCGCAGATTTGGCTGTACATCACCCCCGTGTTGTACCCCATCAACATAGGCAGCAATCCGATTTTTAAGGCTATTTACAATCTCAACCCCATGGTTGGCGTGGTGCAGGGCTTTCGTTGGGCCCTGTTTGGCGGCACCCAGCCAGACGCGACCATCTGGATTTCCGGCGCGGCCATTTTGCTGCTTTTCATCAGCGGTATCTACTTCTTCCGCCGCATGGAAAAGACTTTCGCGGATGTGGTGTGATGATGAACTCCGATTACGCGATTCAGGTTAAAGGCATCGGCAAACGCTACAGGATTGGCGCGGCCCAGGAACGCTCAGACACCTTGCGTGACCTGATTGTCTCCCAGGTAGGCAAAGCCCGCGGCATTTTCCAGCCCAGGCGCTCCGCCGCCCGGTCCGACCACAATCACATTTGGGCGCTGAGGGATGTCAGCTTTGACGTCAAAAAAGGTCAGGCCCTGGGCATCATCGGCCGCAATGGAGCCGGAAAGTCCACCTTGTTGAAAGTGCTTTCGCGCGTCACCGACCCCACCGAGGGTGTCGGCGAGCTTCGAGGCAGGGTTGGCTCACTCCTGGAAGTCGGAACCGGTTTCCATCCTGAACTGACGGGTCGGGAGAACATCTACCTGAACGGTGCCATCCTGGGTATGCGCAAAAAAGAAATCGACGCCCGATACGATGAAATCGTGGCCTTTTCCGAAGTGGACCAGTTCATCGACACCCCCGTGAAGCGCTATTCCAGCGGCATGTACCTGCGTCTGGCCTTCGCCGTCGCAGCCCACCTGGAGCCTGAAATCCTCGTGGTGGACGAGGTCCTGGCCGTTGGAGATGCGGATTTCCAGCGGAAATGCCTGGGCAAAATGAGCGACGTTGCCCAACAAGGCCGGACGGTGCTTTTCGTCAGCCATAACATGTCGGCCATTCAACGCCTGACTGAAGAATCCATCGTGCTGGATAAGGGCAAGGTGCTCCTTCGGGCCCCCTCTGCTGAGGCAGTCGATTTTTACCTCAACCGGGGCCTCTCCAAGCTGGGTGAGCGCTTTTGGGAGCATGACGAAATTCCCGTCACAGCCGCCCCATTCCGACCCCTGGCCATCCGCCTGCTCGATAAAAACAATACCGTTTCCGATTCAGTCCGCAGCGTGGACCCCATCACCATTGAAATTGAATATCAGCTAGAAGCGGAAATCACCGGGCTGCGCGTTGGCTACTACCTGAACACCAGCCGCGGCGAAGCTGTGTTTACCAGCTTCGATACCGACCCCCACGATTTATTCAATGAATACACCTCCAGGCCCGCCGGTGTATACCTCAGCCGCTGCACCATCCCCGCCAATACCCTGAACGAGGGGCGGTTCTCAATCGGAATTAACGCCAGCGCCTATCGCATCAAGCGGTATTTCCAGGATGACCAGGCGCTCAGTTTTTCCGTGGACGCCAGCGGCGCGCCCGGCACGCAATGGCCCGAACCCCGTCCAGGGGCAGTCCGGCCAGCCCTGGATTGGCGCATTGATAGGAAGGGACCGCATGAACGGGTCTGAAAAGCTGAAAACCCTTCTCGGGAACCTACCCCTGACCGCCGAAGCATACTGGCGCCTGCGTGGCCAATACAAGACGTGGTCTTCCCACTTCAAGCTGGAAGGGATTCAGTCCGTCCTGGCCGGGGCCGTCGCCGAAGCCCAGGCTCTCACCCAACCCAACCCCGCCGCCCGCAAGGTTTGCGTCTTTGCCACCCTGCATTACTGGATTGAACAGTCCCTGCTGGTCGCGCTCGCGCTCAGTGCTCAGGGCCACCAGGTTTCCTTCGGCTATCTGCCCTATTCGGAATGGGACAAAGAGATAAATGCCTTTGACCTGCGAAAGCAGGATTTGTACGCGCAAACTGTTTTGGCCCCCGCCAACCAGGTGATGCGCGTGGTACCACTGCTCAAAGAAGTCCCGCCCAAACTGGACCTTAGTGCCTACCCCGCGGAACTGGCTAAAATCATTGATCAGGTCTCGGATTACGACACGCAATACACCCTCCAGGTCGAGGAAACCGACCAAAGCCACCCCCTATACGCGCTGCGGCATGCCCGCAACACCCAGGCCGCGCTCGCGCTGTACGATTGGCTTCAACGCGAACAACCGCAAGTGCTGGTTGTCCCCAATGGCACCATCCTGGAAATGGGTGTGGCGTACCAGGTGGCGCGCTTGCTGGGAATCAAAGCCATCACCTTTGAATTCGCGGATCAACGCGAAAGAATTTGGCTCGCGCAGGATGGCGAAATCATGTCCCACGATACCAGCAGCCTGTGGGCCGACCTGGGCAACCAGCCATTGCCAGACCGGGCCCGTACGGCCATGCTGGACCTCTTCGCGGCGCGAAAAAACGCGCGCCTCTGGGGTAATTTTGCCCGCCAGTGGCAGAAGAACCCCGTGCAAGGCTCCTCGCTGGTCAGGCAGGCACTGGGCCTGGATGGCAGGCCCCTGGCCTTGCTCGCGACCAACGTGCTGGGAGACAGCCTGACCCTCGGACGGCAGCGCGTCACCGCCACGATGGCGGAGTGGGTTGTGAAAACCATCGCCTATTTCGCCAACCGGCCAGACGCGCAACTGGTTGTGCGCGTTCACCCGGGCAAATTGCTGACGCACGGTACTTCCATCATGGACGTAATCAGCCAAAGTTTTCCCACCCTGCCAGCCAACATCCATGTGGTGGCACCTGACCAAAAAATCAACACCTACGACCTGGTTGAGACCGCCGACCTTGGCCTGGTCTTCACCACCACCGTTGGCATGGAAATGGCCATGGCGGGGTTGCCTGTCATCGTGGCTGGCAAGACGCATTATGCCGAAAAAGGCTTCACCCGGGATCCCCAAACCTGGGAAGGTTACGAGGCGGAGTTAAACCAGGTGTTCTCCGACCCGGCAGGTTCGCGTTTGGACGCCAAAACCGTGGACCAGGCCTGGCTGTACGCCTATTTGTTCTTTTTCGAGTTCTCGCTTCCTTTCCCCTGGCACCTGCTCTGGCTCAAGGAAGACTTTAACAGCCGGCCAATGCGCTACGTGCTCAGCCCTGCAGGCCAGGCCCGCTACGCGAAAACCTTTGCGTACCTGGCAGGCGAACCGCTGGTCTGGAAAGACCGGGGATTGGCACGGCTGACCGAACTTGGCACTGATGGAGAAAACCCGCATGCAAACTGAAGATGTGAAGCGCGAGGTGGGCAAATTCTACGATGAGGTCGGCTGGCAAACAGAAACCGACGGCCACTACCAGAACGCCCAATATGAAGACCTGAGACCGGTTTCCGCCGAGTACATTGCCCGATGTCACGCGAGGGCCGGCAGCCACCTGGCCAAAAGCGGCCAGTACCTGCTGGACGCAGGTTCGGGGCCTGTCCAATACGACGCTTACCTGGCTTACTCAGCCGGCTACCAGCAGCGGGTTTGCCTGGACCTGTCCCACGTCGCCCTAACGGAGGCGCGCAAGCGCCTGGGGGAGCGTGGCTTCTTCGTGGTGGCCGATATTGCCCATTTGCCCTTCAAGCCCGAGGCTTTTGATGGCATTATCTCGCTCCACACCATCCACCACCTGCCCGCTGAGGAAAAAAAGGCCTGTTACCTGGGCTTGTACCGCTGTCTCAAACCCGGCAGATCCATGGTGACCGTGGACGGATGGAATCAACACGGCCTCAAGCGACTCACGCAGTGGATGGTGCGCAAAGCCAGCCAGCTCAAGAAAGGCAACCCCTCAAACACTGCCCCCACAGCCGCGCCTGCCAGTCAGGCGCAAGTGGTTGGAACATGGGCTGTCGCCAGCGAAGCGGGCAGCCACCCGGCTGGCACCTTTGTCACTAAGAACAACGCGGCCTGGTTCGAGGAAACCTTTAATGGCGTTCTTCCTTATGAAATTCGCGCCTGGCGCAGCGTCAGCGTATCCTTCCTTCGGGCGGTCATCCAGCCGGAATGGGGTGGCAAGTTCTGGTTAAGGGTGCTCTACCGCTTGGAAGAGTGGTTCCCGCACTATTTTGGAAAAAACGGGCAATACCCGTTGATTGTCATTCGAAAACCTGGCCGGCAGCAGCCTGCCTGAAAAGGAGTACACATGGATTGGAGCAATAAAGTAATCCTCGTCACCGGGGGAACAGGTTCATTTGGGAAAAAGTTCATCAGGATTTTGCTTGATGAATATCATCCGGCCAAAATCATCGTCTTCAGTCGGGACGAACTGAAACAACATGAGATGCGGACAACGGGAGGGTTCGATGATCCAACCATCCGCTATTTCATCGGGGACGTGCGTGACCGCGACCGCCTGACACGCGCCATGTACGGTGTAAATATCGTGGTTCACGCAGCAGCCCTCAAGCAGGTGCCGGCTTGCGAGTACAACCCGATGGAAGCCATCAAAACCAACATCCTGGGCTCCAGCAACGTGATTGATGCC
>JAKOSR010000066.1 GCA_029777225.1 Chloroflexota bacterium | reverse complement strand
GCTCTCCCCGGCGCAAGCAACTGCTAGCGCTATTTGGGATTCCCTTTAGCGTGCGCCCATCCGATGTGGATGAATCACTGCAACCTGGGGAGGAACCTCTGGGTTACGTCCGCCGGCTGGCAGCCCAAAAAGGGGCGGCCTATGCGGAATGCGGGCCCAACTGGGTGCTCAGCGCGGATACCACCGTGGAAGTGGACGGCCAGATTCTGGGCAAACCAGCCGATGAAAAGGAAGCCCGCGAAACACTCATGCTGCTGCGGAACCGTGAGCACCAGGTGCACACCGCCTTTTGCCTGCTGAATGGTGCGTCCGGTGAGGCCCTGTGTGGTTCCTGCAGCACGCCTGTGCGGATGCGCCCGTATGAGCCCCGGGAACTTGAGGCTTATATTGAATCCGGCGATTATCACGATAAGGCAGGTGGCTATGCCATCCAGAACGGCGAATTTCACCCCGCCAGCGTGCCGAACGGTTGCTATGCCAACGTCATGGGCCTGCCGCTCTGCCATATCAGGCAACTGATGCGCAAGGCGGGTTTCACGGTGGAGGCCAACATCCCCGCGCTATGCCAGGCCACACTCGGCATCACCTGTGATTATTATCCAGCCGTGGAATTGACTGATAATACGGCAGGAGGTTCGTTTTGAAGAAAGGTCCTTTATTAACCGTCCTGATTACCCTGACCTTGCTGGCTTCGGCCTGCACAGGCCTTGTACCAACGCCGCTTGAGACGACGCCCACCTTAACCCTCCCTACGCCGGTGCTCACGGTGGATGAGGCGCCGGATGTGGAGCAGGCAGCCAAGGATTACCTGGAAGCCTGGAAAACAGAAAACTACGAGGTCATGTACGGCGAACTGAGCGCGCTTACACGCGACGCGATGAGCCTTGAGTCGTTTACCACCAAGCACCAGGATACGGCTGTCAACCTGACGATGCTCTCCATGGACTACACCCTGCTTTCCAGCATGGTGAACCCAACCACCGCGCAGGTGAGCTACCAGGTCCGGTATGCCACCTCGCTGCTGGGCGAGATTGACCGCAACACGCTCATGAACTTTGTTCTTGAGGATGGCACCTGGCATGTTCAATGGGAGGATGGCATGTTGCTCCCTGAACTGGCTGGGGGCAACTACCTCGAAAAGGTTTTAGAAGTGCCCGCCCGCGGGAATATCTATTCCTCGAGTGGCTACCCCCTGGTGGCGCAGACCGACGCGGTATCCATCCGCGTGATTCCTGGTCTGATTGACCCGGATAACGAAGGTGGCATGGTATCGCTGCTCTCCCGCCTCACTGGACTGACCGAGGAACAGGTGTTGAACAAGTATGAAAACACCCCGGGCTCGCAATTCGCGATTATTGGCGATATCACCGCTGAAACCGCGGCTGAAAATGCCTCCGCGTTAGCCCGTTACGACGCACTCCAGCTCGTAAACTTTAGGTCCCGTTTCTACTATGATGGCGGGATTGCCCCGCACATAACCGGTTACGTGCTTTCCATCTCCCCCGAAGAGTTGCTGGACTACCAGCGCCGTGGTTACAGCGGCGATGAAAAAGTGGGCGCCACGGGTTTGGAATCCTGGGGCGAAAGCTACCTGGCCGGTACGCATGGGATTGATGTGTACGTCAAGGACCCCCAGGGGCAGATTGTGACCAAGCTGGGCTCCGCCGATGCCAAATCGGCCGCGTCCATCTACACCACGATCAACAGCGCCATGCAATATGACCTGCAACATTCGTTTGGGGACCAGGTGGGCGCGATGGTGGTGATGGAACGGGATTCAGGCAAAGTGTTGGCAATGGTATCCAACCCCGGCTATGACCCCAATATTTTTAATTCGCTGATTTACAGCTCGTATTCCATGGCAGAGGTCATCCAGGACCCGCAAAACCCGTTGTATAACCGCGCCGCCCAGGGTGTTTATCCACCCGGCTCCATCTTCAAGATTGTGACCATGGCGGCCGCGCTGGAAACCGGTGTGTTCACGCCGGACTATCCGTATGTCTGCGACAGCCTGTGGACGGAAATGCCGGGATGGACGGGCAAGGATTGGACTTACGACAAAGGCTATTCGTCCTCCGGCCTGCTGACGCTCAAGCAGGGCCTGATGCGCTCGTGCAACCCGTGGTTCTGGCACATTGCCTACACGCTTTGGAATGATGGCTATACCACCGCCATCCCCGATCTGGCACTTGGTTTCGGCCTGGGGAAGGCCACCGGCATTGAAATCCCTGATTTCAAGGGCAACGTGGAGTACCCCAACACGGTTAATGATTACGTCCAGATGGCAATTGGCCAGAGCACCCTGCAGGTGAGCCCGTTGCAGGTAGCCAGCTTCGTCGCTGCGGTTGGCAATGGCGGTACGCTGTACCAACCCACCGTGGTGGAAAAAATTGCGCGTATGGACGGGGAGCCTTTGTACAGCTTTAAGCCGGTCGTAGCGGGGAAGCTCCCAGTGACCGAAGAAAACCTGATGGCCATCCAGGAAGCCATGGTCATGGTGGTGCGCAATCCCAGTGGCACCGCCCAATACCAATTCCGCACCCTGAGCGGCAACATCGCGGGGAAAACCGGCACCGCCGAAAACCCGCTGGGTGACTCGCACGCGTGGTTCGCGGGGTACACCTTCAACAACGACCCGAACAAACCGGATATCGCTGTCGCCATCATTCTTGAAAACGCTGGGGAAGGTTCCGAGATGGCCGCGCCACTCTTCCGAAGGGCGGTTGCCTGGTATTTCTCCAACGGCACCAACGCCGGAGGCACCATGCCCTGGGAGGAATCACCGTACGTCCCAGCGACGCCAGAACCTACCGATACCCCGTGAGCCACGCGCTTCTATGACCGCGACCGCGACTCAAGGCCTTGTAATTTGTTCCCAGGCTGGCTACCTGACCGTTCGGACCACGGATGGAGATGTTATCTGCCGTCTGCGTGGGCGATTACGCCAGGGCAGAGCAAGTGGCGACCTGGTTGCTGTGGGTGACCAAGTGGTCATTTCAGTCCATCCTGATGGTAGTGGGAGTATCGACAAAGTCCTACCGCGCAAGTCCATCTTCTCCCGTCAACTTTCTGGCGTGAGTTATGCCTACCAGCAAATATTATTGGCCAACG
>JAKOSR010000065.1 GCA_029777225.1 Chloroflexota bacterium | reverse complement strand
GTTGAAAACCCGATGCAGTAATCCGTGCCCAGCACGTCGTTGTCCATGGTCTTGGGAATGCCAACCATCGGGAAACCTTCCTTGCATAATCGCGCGGAGTAAGACAACGTGTCGTCCCCGCCGATGGATATTAATGAATCAAGCTTGAGGTGGTCCAGCACCTTCAAAACATGGTCGGTGTAATCCTTGGTGCCATCCTCTGAAATGACCTTTCCCAGCTTGGAATTCAGCAGGAATTCCGGGGTGTCCTTGGGGCGCACCTTGCTCGGATTGGTGCGGGAGGTGTGCAAAAAAGTGCCACCCGTGCGGTCAACCCTGCGAACAACCAGCGGATTTAGCTCGCGAATGTATTCTTCATGCGTCGCGGGATTGTCAATTTCATAATTCAACAACCCACCCCACCCACGACGGATGCCTATGACTTCATAGTCATCTGCCACACCGTTGAGCACAACGGATTTGATCGCGATATTAAGACCAGGGACGTCACCGCCCCCAGTTAATACACCCAAACGCTTCTTTGCCATGGGATAATGCCTCCAATATTATTGATTCTTAATTCTGGCTAACGGACTTTTTGTCGCCCACCATCTGAACCATTGCAATCCAATCAGGGTCACCGCCGGCAACATCAGGACGATGCTTGAGGGTTCCTTGAACAACCATTGCGGCTGTGGCTGGCTTTTGCTCCAATAAAACAGGATGAGTGCGATAAAAGCAATCCAAACAATTATTTTACCAAATAACTGCCATTTTTCCATTAAGTACCTAAATAATGTAAACAAAGCCGGCAACAACAAAATCAAGTAGGCTATTTCAGAACTCAAGTTGAAAAGGTAGAGCAGGTTTATGGTGAGCATCAGCTTCCACAAGAGACCGCGTGTGTCCAGCGAAGGGATGCCATACCATTCCACCAAGAGATAAATAAACACCACAACATGTAGGATGAGGCTCAGCTGGTTCGCCGCGCCCGGCAACAGGGCGCCAAGGCGTATAAGCGGGGTGTCAATCCACTCCAATCCCTGGGTCAACGCGATTAGGCGGGCAAACCACTCTGCCAGCCAGTTTTGGAACAGAATGAGCGACGACAGCAACAAAAATCCGATGCCCACCAGGTAAATACTAAGCAGAGAGTTGTCCCTCCGGGTGGCATACCAAATCACAAAAAAGACGACGAGCAGTAGGCTGAGGGGTATCATGCCGGCAGCCAGGAAGAAAAACACACCGGCGCTGGTCCCTTTGCGTTTCACAGCCTGCGCGCAGGCAGCCAGCACCATCAGGATAAATGGCGGCAACGGGCTCGCGCTCAGGATGAGCCTGATGGAGGGATACCACGCCAGTACCAACAGGCAAAACAGTAACTTGGCCAACACGCTCAGCTTCAAACCCGCCAGGTCGATGCTGACGTATACCGAGACAACAATTGAAGCCGCCACCAGCGTCATCCAGATGGCGCGCGCCACTGGGAAGCTAATTAGGCTGAAAGGAAGGAAAAAAAACAGGTAAAAAGCGAGGTCGGTAAAATAGCCTTGCGTCTGCGGTGAGGCCTTCAGGTTGTAATCCGAGAGGATATTGAGGGTCTCCTGGTGGGTTTGATCGGAATATGGCGAGACGCCCTGCCGCAACCATAGCCGGGCGGCAGTCCAGCGTGGCGCGAATTCATCCCACGTGGGGTACTTTTCGGTCAAACGCAAACTCAAAAGTGCGCCTCCCACCAGGAGCGCGATGACCAGGATTGGTAGCCAATAATTGGCAGTCTTCTTTAACAAAGCAACTTGCCTTTTCTCTCAGATTTCTTCGACGCGAATTCTACCTGTAAGCCAGCCGAGGGTCAAACAAACCCTTCTACCTCCATTCCCACGCACCTGGGTTAGGCCATCATTCTTCAGCCGCTTCCCGGCACGCTTGACCCGCGTTTTTGTGAGATCATATGAAATTTATGTGAATTTTCAAAAATACTTGTATTTCGGTCCAAAATATTGTAATCTATTGGAGTGCGATTAGTGAAAACTCAAAAAAAGGTCAATAAATCAGCGAATGGCAAGAATCAATAATAACAAAACAATGATGGACGAAGACCAGGACTCTTCCGCCCTTGGTCGGTTGTTGGAATATGGCCGGAAGAAAACCTATGTCACCTATGATGACATCCTCCAATTTTTCCCTGACGCGGAACAGGACCTCGATCAGCTGGAAGAAGCTTATTCCGCGCTCCTCTCTGCCGGTATTAACTACACGGAGGAAACCAGCCAACGCGAAGAGCCAAGCGACGATGAACTCGTGGAAACGATTGAAGAAACCAGGCAAATCGACGACCTGGCCAATATCGATACAGACGATACGATTGGCTTGTACCTCAAGGAAGTCAGCCGCGTCCCCCTGCTTTCCGATATCCAGGAAGAAAAGCTCCTGGCCCAGCGTATCGAAAAAGGACGCCAGGCCCGCGAGGAGCTTGCCAAGGGCAACCTGAGCGAAAAGAAAAAGCAGGAACTCCGCAAGGCCATTGAAGATGGTTGGGAAGCCCGTGAGCATCTGATTACCGCCAATTCGCGCCTTGTCATCAGCGTGGCCAAAAAGTACATGGGCCGTGGTGTCAATTTCCTGGACCTCATCCAGGAAGGCAACATCGGCCTCATCCGTGCCACCAAGAAGTTTGACTATACCCGCGGGCATAAATTTAGCACCTATGCCACCTGGTGGATTCGCCAGGCTGTCACCCGCGCGATTGCCGACCAGGGCCGCACCATCCGTGTTCCTGTCCACATGGGCGACCAAATCAATAAACTCCTGCGCGTCCAACACCAGTTGACCCAACAACTCGGGCGTGACCCCAGCGTGGAAGAGTTGGCCGAACGCCTGGAAGTGCCACCCAAGAAAGTGGAAAACATGATCCAGGTGGCTCGCCGGCCGCTTTCCCTTGAGACGCCAACCGATGATGAAGAAGATTCCGTGCTCGGTGATTTCATCGAAGACGATGAAGCCCCGCCGCCGGATGATACCGCCACCTACAATCTCCTGCGTGAACACCTCGAAGAGGTTCTGAACAGCCTTCCCCCCCGCGAAGTCCGTATTCTGCAATTGCGTTATGGCTTGCTGGACGGCCAGGCCTACACCCTTGAGGAAGTCGGCCGCAAGATGGGCGTCACCCGTGAACGCGTGCGCCAGATTGAAGCCCAGGCGCTCACCCGCCTGCGTCATCCCAGCGTCCGCCGAAAATTGCGTGACTACCTGGGGGACTGAGCATGACGGCCAACCCCGACGAGGACACTCAACCCATCCCGCTGACAAGCACCCAACCTGTCAGCGTCTCGGCAGGTGACCCAGCCGCAAGCGACGATACCCAGAAAGTTGTCCTCTCCGCGCCCCAGGAAGGGCCGACGGATGGCATCCCTACCTGGCTCTTGGATTTTGCCCGTGAGGAAAACAACGCAAGCTCATCCGCGCCAGTAGACGCCGGCGGCACCCAACCCATCCCCACCGAGTTGGATGCAGAAACACCAGGTGAGATTGAACAGCCTCTGCCAATGGAAGGCCGCTCGTTGGACGCGGGCGTGTGGCAGGCGGAAACCAACAATCCTGAAGGTTTGTCCGCCGTTTCTGAGCCTCTGCCGCTAACGGACAACGCGTCTACGCCCTTGGATGTTGAAACCGACGCGCTAAACACTGACCTGCCTTTGGTTGAACTTCCCGTAACGCAGGTCTCTCCAAGCATTGACACCCCGGAAACGACCGAACCGCATATTTTTTCCACCGGTCAGTTCCGCGCGATGCTGGACTCAAATGACCTGGCTGCCCTGCAATCCGTCATCGAGGCCAACGGCGGTGATCCAACCTTCCGTGCGGCTGCCTCCCGCCAGATGCGTGCTTACCTGACACTGGACGTGGACCGGCAGGTTTTATGGCAAACGTACACCACCCTTCAAGGGGATGTGACCCCTCCATCACCCGCTGACTAAACCCCGTAAAAGAGGAACAATGGAAAGATCTTTGGTTTTGGTAAAACCTGATGGCGTACAACGTGGCTTGATTGGCAAGATAATCACCCGTTTTGAGGACCGCGGCCTGAGGTTGATTGCCGCGAAGTTTTTGCTCGTCAGCCCCGAATTGGCCAGCGCGCACTATGCGGTTCACGCGGGCAAATCGTTTTACGATGCCCTCATCCAGTTCATCACTGCCTCCCCAGTGATGGCCATGGTCTGGGAAGGCCCGGATGCGATTGCAGCCATCCGCCAGACCGTCGGGAAAACCCGGGGAACTGAAGCCGACCCTGGTACCATCCGCCACGATTATGCCCTTCAGGCGCGTTACAACCTGGTGCATGCCTCCGATTCCCCTGAAAACGCCGCGGCCGAAATCGCCCTGTGGTTCAAGCCTGAGGAACTCGTGGCCTGGCAACGCGACACCGAAAAATGGACCTACGAATGAGCCCACACTACACAGACCCCACGGTGCCAGTCTATAACTGCAAGGGGCGCCTGCAGGCCGAACTCATCAAGTCTTTTCTTGAAGCCCAAAATATCCCCACCATTCTGTCGGGTGAAGCGCTGGGCAGTATCTACGGTTTCACCGAGGGCGGTTTGGGTTTGGTTCAGGTCCTCGTCAACAAGGCTGACGAGCTCAAGGCGCGGGAATTGCTCCTGGCCATGCAGGACGGAGCCTTCGAAAACGAACAGCTGGCTGCCTGCCCAACCGGGTGCGAAATCCTCGGTCCGCAATCCAAATCCTTGGATGACGAATCGCTGGATGAGCGTAAGAAGGTGCTTTTTCTTTGCGCCACCAACACTTCCCTCAGCCAGTTCGCTGAAGCCATCGTCAACAATGATTGCTGGGAAAAGTGGGTTGCCTTTAGTGCCGGCATCCAACCAGGTGCTGAAGTTCATCCCTTGGTCATGGGGGTTTTGGAGGAAAATGGCATTTTCCACCAGGGCGAACCGAAGCCGGTAGGCGAATTCGAAAACGCTCTCTTCGACCTGGTCATCACGCTCGACGAAAGTGCCCGGCAAGCCTGTCCCGCCTGGCTGGATTCATCGAAACGGGAATACATCGGCTTCGATGACCCCTCCACGGCTAAGGGCACAAAAGCTGAACCTTTGCCTGCTTTCCATCGCGCGTTTTCGCTAATCAGAGCCACCATCCCCCACGTGCTGGAAAACTTCAGGTCAGACTAAGCTTACTTTCCCTGTCCAACAGGCCGGTGCCCGGTTGACAATCAATCCGTGCTCCGTTATAAGTTCAGTATGAAAGTCAACCCGATACGGAAGTTAATCCTGGTCATGATGGCGCTGTTGCTTTTGAGCGGCTGCGTTTCCCCCAGCATTCAGCTCAGCCAGGAATCCACACCCACGCCGCAACCACCTACGCCAACCAATGCCCCCACCGCTGTTATCTCGGAAGCCACCCCACTGCCTGAAGCACGCATTAAGGAAGCTGACCTCGCGCTTTCGTTTGGTGATTTCTCCGAGGCGTATGACCTCTTCGCCGCCCCACCCGCAGCCAGTTCAAACGAGCTCCAGGCCGCCGCGGTGTTCGGGCAGGGGCTGGCCTGGCTCAAGCAGGGTGACCCCTTCCAGGCCACCAACACCTTCAAAGCCCTGCTAATCACCCATCCCGATAGCCTCCCCGCTGCCCGCGCTCATTTCCTTCTGGCCACCATCTACACAGGACAGGAATTATTCGACCAGGCCCTGCAGGAGTACCAGGCCTACCTCGACGCGAGGCCGGGCGTGCTGGATGCCCAGGTGTACGAAAGCATGGGCGATGTCTACGCCCGACTGGGTGATGACCAGCAGGCTTTGGATTCTTACCGCCAGGCATACCTCTCCCCCTCGCTCAGCGGGACAATCTCCACGGCACTCAAGGTGGCCAATCTCTACGAGAAGCTCGACAAACCTGATGATGCCCTGCAAATCTACCAGGAGATGTATCACAAGAGTGAGAGCCCTTACACGAAAGCTCAAATTGACCTGTTGATGGGCCGCTTGCTCATCGTCCAGAACCGAACCGAAGAAGGTTATGCCGCCTACCAGGACGCTGTCGCCAATTATCCCCAAACTTACGACGCGTATTCAGCGCTGGCAGCCCTGGTTGAAGCCGGCCAAGTGGTGGATGAACTTCAGCGTGGAATCATCAACTACAACGTCGGTCAGAACAACCTCGCGATTGAGGCCCTGGATAGATACCTTGCTGCTGATGGCGCGAGTGTGGATACAGCCTTGTATTACAAAGCTTTGGCTGTTCAGGCCATGGGGGTGGAAAAAGCCGGCCTCGGTTCGCTGGAGCGTACCAATGCCAATGCCTTGGGCGGTATGCCGGAGGACAAGCAGGCGATTACGCTTTGGAATCAAATCATTACGGATTATCCTGAGAGCCAGTACCGCCTCGATTCCATCCAAGAAATCATCACCACCCAAAACGCTTACATGGGACAGCTGACGCTGGCCACCAACACCGCCCTGGCATTCGTCGCCGAGCAGCATATGGAAGCCTACGCCCCCGGCTTGCTCTGGACCGCCGGCCGTTATTACCTGCTGGACGACAAGGACGAACTTGCCGCCCAAACGTGGTCTCGTATCGGCATCGAATTCCCGTCCGCTGAAGAAGCTTTTAATGGGCTCCTCTTCGGTGGAATCATCTACTTCCGTTTAGGGAAGCTCCAGGAAGCCACGGATGACTTCAACCGCGCGACCCTGCTCGCCACCGTACCATTGGAGACTGCGGCGGCACAGCTCTGGCTTGGCAAGGTTAGCCAGGCGCAAGGCAATGTCGACCAGGCACAGGCTTACTGGCAGGCCGCTGGCCAGAGCGACCCCGGCGGATACTACGCCCTGCGCGCGGGGGAACTCATCAATAACCAGCCAGCGTTCGCGTCTCCAGCTCAGCTCAACCTGGAAGTCAACCTCAGCGAAGAACTTCAAACCGCGGTCACCTGGTTCCGCCGCTCCTTCAACATCCCAATTGGCGTGAACCTGGAATACAGCTCGGCGTTGTTCCAGGATTCCCGGATGGTGCGGGGTCTCGAGTATGACCGCCTGGGATATTACCAATCCGCCAGCGACGAATTTGAGTCGCTGCGCAATGATAATCTGAACGATGCTGTCGATACCTTTCGCTTGATGGCATTCTTTCTAGACCGTGGCTATTACAAATCGGCCATCGAGTGTAGCAAGACGATTTCAATCCTCGCCGGTTATGAAGGCGATCCAATATCGCCCAACCTTCCCCCTTTGCTGGCTTATGTCCAGTATGGCTTGTATTACCTGCCCTGGGTGCAGGCCGCCGCGGAAAAGTATGACCTTCCTGTGCTGCTCTTGTTCAGCCTCATAAAGCAGGAAAGCGGCTTTGAAGGCCACGCGCTTTCCTCGGCCGGTGCGAGCGGTCTGCTGCAGCTTATGCCCGCCACAGCTGCCCAAATTGCTGGTGAAATTGGCTTCCCACCCAATTTCGTCACCGCCGACCTGGCAGTCCCCTATTACAGCCTGGAACTTGGTGCCAATTACCTGGCTCGCCAGCTCTTCGTCTTTGATGACGATATCTACGCCGCCCTGGCTGCCTATAACGGCGGACCTGGCAGCGCGTTCCAGTGGAAAGAGAAATCGGGCGAAGACCCGGACGTCTTCCTGGGCACCGTCCAATTCCTCGAAACCCGGACCTATATCCGTGTCATTGTGGAGATTTTTTACAAATACGCGCTCATTTATGGCGAATAAGCCCACGCCCTTTCCCACCAACCCACGCCCATATCCTCCGCGACCCTGCCCTGGGTAACAGCAAGGTTGTGCGTGGATGGTGGCGCCTCAAACCGACTCAAGTAAATTCCCTGCGTTTAACATTTGAATGCGTTTTTACGGCCTTTTTTCCCGGCTGGTGACCTTCTGTTATACTTTCCTGGGTAAAAATAAGAGCGGTCGTGCGACCGCTCTTATTCAAACACTTCTGCTTGCTTATCTGTTCTTGATTGCTGCCTGCGCGGCTGCCAAACGGGCCAGTGGCACGCGGAAAGGCGAGCAGCTCACGTAGTTGTTACCAATCAGGTGGCACCACTCGATCGAGCTGGGGTCACCGCCGTGCTCACCGCAGATGCCAACCTCGAGTGTCGGGCGGACCTTGCGGCCATCTTCCACGGCTTTCTTCATCAACTTGCCAACGCCATCGCGGTCAAGCTGCTGGAACGGGTTCTTGGGCAGCACACCCTTCTCAACATAGGTGACCAGGAAGTTGCGTTCCGCGTCATCACGGCTGTAGCCAAAGGTCATCTGGGTCAGGTCGTTGGTGCCAAAGGAGAAGAACTCAGCATACTCGGCAATTTCATCAGCCGTCACAGCCGCGCGCGGGATTTCGATCATCGTCCCAAATTTGTAGGAAACTTCGATGCCCTGTTCCTTCATCACTTCCTTGGCAATTTGCACCAGGGTGGGCTGGACGAGCTTCAATTCATTCACATGGCCGGTCAGTGGGATCATCACCTCGGGATGCGGGTCGATGCCATTCTTCTTGGCTTCACACGCGGCCTCAAAGATGGCGCGCACCTGCATTTTCATGATGTCAGGATAGACGATACCCAGGCGGATACCACGCAGACCCATCATGGGGTTGCTTTCATGCAGGCCTTGCACCACGCTGAGCATGTGCTCTTTCGCGGCCAGGCCTTCGGTCTCGCCCTTGGCGTGCATCGTGGCTACTTCGGTTAACAAGTCTTCCAAAGAAGGCAGGAATTCATGCAGGGGCGGGTCGATCAGGCGGATGATAACGGGCAGGCCATTCATCGCCTCGAACAGGCCGTAGAAATCAGACCGTTGCAGTGGCAGGATGAAATCCAAAGCCGCGAAGTAAGCTTGCGCGCCTGGGTCGTCAGAGATTACCTGGTGGTCCTTCGCGATGGTGGCCGCCAGCTCGGCCTTGTCTTCGTCCTTCAAAGTGCGACCTTCCAACCGGCCGGCTTTCAGGGCGGATTCGAGCATCTCAACGTTGTTGAGTTTTTTCTGGGTTGCTTCCGCGTTCATAATCATTTGCTGCACGTGCGGCAGACGGGTAACCTCGAAGAACATGTGCTCGGTGCGGCACAGGCCAATACCCTTGGCACCGTATTCGCGCGCCCGGCGGGCATCCTTCGGATAATCCGCGTTCGCCCAAACCTGCAGGCGGGAGATTTCATCGGCCCAGGTCAACAGGGCCATCAATTCTTTTTGTTCGGTCATGTTGGGTGTGGTCAGGCCAAGTTTTCCAACAAAGACCTCACCGGTCGTGCCATCTAGTGAAATCCATTCACCTTCCCTAACCAGCAGACCATTGGATGTCATCTGGCGTTTTTCCATGTCGATTTGCACCATGGAGGCCCCAACGATGCAGGGCACACCAAATTGACGGGCGACAACGGCCGCGTGGGAGGTGGCGCCACCTTCGCTGGTGAGGATACCCTTGGCAGCCAGCATGCCGTGCACGTCATCTGGCTTGGTGAACGGGCGAACCATGATGACATCCTGGCCGCTTTCCTTGTGCATGCGCTCAGCGGTGTCAGCATCGAAGTAAATCTGTCCAACCGCGGCACCTGGAGAGGCATTCACGCCCTTGGCAAAGAAGCGTTTCTCGGCCTTGGCGCTCGCGATGGCTTCCACGGAGAACTGGGGATGCAGCATTTGGTCCACCTGTGCAGGTGTCACGCGCATCACGGCTTCTTCCTTGGTGATGAAGTTTTCATTCACCATGTCGTAAGCGATTTTGATCGCGGCCTTGGCACTGCGCTTGCCATTCCGGGTTTGCAGCATCCAGAGTTTGCCACGTTCAATCGTGAACTCGACATCCTGCATTTCCTTGTAGTGGTTCTCCAATTTATTGGTGATGTCCATGAAGGCGTTGTATGCCTCGGGCAGTTCATTCTTGAGGCCAGCAATCTTGGATGTATTGCGGATGCCAGCTACCACATCCTCGCCCTGCGCGTTCACCAGGTACTCGCCAAACATCACGTTCTCACCAGTCTGGGGGTCACGTGTAAAGGCGACACCCGTGGCGCAGTCATTGCCCATGTTGCCAAACACCATGGTCTGGATATTGACAGCGGTTCCCAAATCATCGGGAATACTTTCGCGCCGGCGGTAGTCAATGGCGCGCTTGGAATTCCAGGAGTCAAACACGGCCTTGATGGCAAATTCAAGTTGTTTCAAAGGTTCTTGGGGGAAATCAAATCCCATTTCCTTTTTTACGATGGCTTTGTACTCGGATGTAATTTCAGCCCAATCTTCGGCATTCATTTCGGTATCGAGTTTATAGCCCTTGTTCGCCTTGTATACTGAAAGCGATTTTTCGAAGGGTTCGTCGTCGATGCCCAACACCACCGTGCCAAGCATGTGCACAAGCCGGCGGTAAGAGTCGTTCACGAAGCGCGGGTTGTTGGTCAGCGCGATCATGCCCCGCGCGGTCTCGTCGTTCATGCCGATGTTCAAGACGGTATCCATCATACCGGGCATTGAGAATTTGGCACCAGAACGGCAGGAAACAAGCAGTGGATTGGTGGGGTCACCAAAGACCTTGCCCGCCTTGCGTTCAGTATCTTTCAACGCGACCAGCACCTGCTCCCACATGCCCTCTGGGAACTGGCGGTTGGTCTGAAACGCGTTGCAGGCTTCGGTGGTGATGGTAAAACCGGGGGGAACCGGCACGCCCACCCGTGTCATCTCAGCCAGGTTGGCGCCTTTACCGCCAAGCAAACCGCGTACATTATCCCACGAGCCGGTATATTGCTCAGCTTGTTCGACTTCGTTAAACAAATACACCCATTTTTTGTCAGACATTGATCCTCCATTAATCTATCTGGTTATGAGAAGTTCCCTGGACGATTATCAGGCAACAGTAATTTTCACAATTGATAATTTTACCATTAACAACGGCTAAAATACCGCCGCCCAACGGTTGTGTAAGGTCAGTCAGGTATTCTTGGTCAAGTTGTACTCATTTTCGGTAGAGGTGGATACAATAAGGTTAGTCCCATGTACGTCGGAAGGAAACACATGGCAAGCACCACATCGAATTACCATAACTCACTCATCACCAACTCAGACCCTGCCCTGAAGTTTTTCGCCTTGCGCAAGCTCAGCACAGAGGACGGTTCCAATGAAGCCCTCACCGCGGCCGCCTCCGAGCTAACTACCTCCCCCATTGTCAATGCCTTAACCCAAGTGCACGCGGATATTCACCCCTATCACAAATGGTGCGGCGCGCATTGGTCGCTGGTTTCCTTGGCGGAGCTGGGTTTTCCGTTCGCGCACCCGTCGCTTCCAATCTTAAAGGAACAGGTTTACACCTGGCTTCTCAGCGCGAAGCACCTCTCCCACATCCATTCAATTGACGGCCGCACCCGCCGTTGCGCGAGCCAGGAAGGAAACGCGATTTTCAGCTCCGTCCGGCTGAACATGGTTGACGAGAGAACTGAGATGCTTGTGGGAAAACTGCTGGCCTGGCAGTGGCCGGATGGGGGATGGAACTGCGATAAACATCCCGAAGCCGCCAATTCTTCCTTCTGGGAAACCTGGAGCCCGCTGAGGGCACTGTTGGCCTGGCGCGGTTACGCTGGCTCAAACTCCGCGTTGGACCTGGCAATTGACCGCGCGGCGGAGGTTTTTCTCAGCCGGCAGCTGTTCATTGGAATCCATTCTGGCCAGGTGATGAACCCGGACTTTCTCCGCCTGCGTCACCCTTCCTACTGGACCTACGATGTCCTCGTCGGACTGGAGCTAATGGAAGCAGCGGGCAAACTGGCCGATCCGCGCTGCAAGCCCGCGTTGGCTTGGCTGGAATCCCGTCCATTGGTCAGTGGTGGCTTCCCCACGGAGGTAAAGCTCTTCCAGGCTACCAACCCGCAAGGCTGGCACTACTCCCCGGTCAACTGGGGCAGTCCATCCAAAACCAAGCCCAGCCCCTGGCTTACTATTCGCGCAGTCAGTCTGCTGAGGAAAGCCGGCAGGTTGCCCTAAGGCTTCTCCCCTAACCAGGGCTGCCCAAAGCTTTCTCGAAATACACGTTGGGGATTGTATTGCGTGCGCGGGTCCTTTTGCTCCCCCGGATACCCTACATAAACGATGTTGAGCGGTAGCACTTTTTCAGGTAATCCCAACCCGGCTTGGATTCGCTTTACCAAAGTCTGGGATGGGTAAACGCCGCACCACACAGACCCCAAGCCCAGCGCTGTCGCGGCCAACAGCAGGTTCTCTGTGGCCGCGCTACAGTCCTGCTGCCAAAATCGTTCGATGACCTGGGTTTTTAATCCTCGCAAATCGCCACACACCGCGATGGCGCATGGCGCGTTCATTTTGCCAAACAGAAGTTCCGCGCGGATGGCCTGCAACTTTACAGGGTCTCTCACCACGACAAAAGACCATGGCTTTGAATTAATCGCGGAAGGGGCGGCCATGGCAGCCTTAAGCAGCAGCTCAACGGTCTCATCAGTGATGGGCTGCTCGGTGAATTTTCGTATGCTTCGACGATTGAAAATGAAATCCAATTCTGTCATGGTCCCTTCCTAAAGCGTCAACAGCAGCGCCCCGAGCGCGAGCGGTGCCTCCAACATGGGCATATGTCCAACTCCGGGAAAGACCACCAGCCGGCTGTGCTGGTTGAGGTCACGCATCTCCTCAGCAGTCTCCCTGTTACTTATTTTGTCTTCCCTGCCGGCAACAACCAATAATGGCTGTCTCAATCCCGCCAACACCGCTGCCCGGTTTGGCCGGCCCGCGATGGCCCGCAGCACGTTCCGCAAGCCCTCGGGGGGCGTCGCCGCGATGACTTCTTCCATCTCAGCAATGACTTTTGGTTGGTCAGACAAACGCTCTGCCAGTTTTATGGCATAACGCGCGGTCCCCAAACACATAACCTCTTCCGCGTCCGCCAGCCGGTCAGCGCGTTTTTGTGGCGCGTCGGCCCTCGCGTTGGTCGCGATCATGGCCAGCGCTTCCAAACGTTCCGGGTATCGCTCCGCGAATGCCAGCGCGATATAGCCCCCCATGGAATGCCCGCCTAAAACAACTTTTTCAATCCCCAGCGCGTCAAGCAATCGGACCAAATCCTGCGCGAATTGTTCCATGCTTTCCGCAGGGTTTCCAAGGCTGCTTTCCCCATGCCCTCGCATATCAGGCAGGATAAAACGCGCCTGGTCGCCGTAAAGGTCCGCGATTGGCCTCCAAATGCCGCGGTTAAGGCCCAGGCCATGCACCAAAAGGATGTCTTTGCCTGAACCAATGTCATCTAAAACCATCTCCATCTCATCCAGCTTGATTTTCATCTTTCACCTGCCTCGCCTTCCGCCAGGATTTTTCTGGCATAAGCCAGGGCTTCTTCCCGGTCGTTGACTTCACCTGACGCCTGGGCTTCCTTCAATCGGCGCAAAACCAACCCCAACTCCCTGCCGGCTGCAAGGCCTAATTCCTGCTGCAGCATGTCTCCATTCAGCAAGGGAATCGGGTCGATGACCTGCTGTTTTCGCTTAAACCAGGCTTCGATCACGTCCACTACAACAACCAATTCTCGTGTAAATCTCTCCAAGGTCAAACGGTTTTCATAGGTGGCTGCGAGGTCAGCCACGCTAAGCAGAGCAATATCCACTCCCTGGCCCTCACAAGCTTGGAAGTAGCGGTAAATCGCCCGGTCGCTTGGTTTGGCAGGTTCGTTTGCCAGGAGATGCAATCGCATATGGTTGCCGACCACGCTCGCGAGGTAGGCCTTTTCCTCGTTTGCCAATTTCAATCGGTTACCAATTTCCTCTGTGATGGCGACGCCCTCTTCCGCGTGCCGGTAGAAATGGGTCTTCCCTTCCTGGTCAACCGAGCGCGTTTCAGGTTTGCCCAGGTCATGGCAAAGAGCGGCTAAGAAAAGCAGTTCCTCCCGCCTTCTGCCATTCGGGCCGGACCTCTCCAGGTGCCGTACAATTTCCTGTTGATAGGGAAAAAGAATATCCCCGATACCCACCAACCCGTACCTGCTACCCATTCCCTCAGCGCCAGGTTCCAGTGTTTGCATGATGGCTTCCAGGTAGTAAATGACCTGAAGGGTATGCTTCCAGAGTGGATGCGTATGCGGGGGTATGGCTTCCATTTGCTTGACGGCCTTAAATTCCGGCCAAAGTTCATCCACGATTCCCAACTGGTCCATCAGTTCGATTGAACGGGCTTTGCCTGGCAATTCGAGTATTTTAAAGAACTCATCCCGGATTCTTTCACCCGTGATTCGCCCCAAACCCTTAGTAGCTACGCGCATAAGCCTCTCAGTTTCAGGGTCAATGCTCAAATCATAGCCCCGTGCCATGCGTACACCGCGGATGACCCTCAGTGGGTCCAGCGCCATTGATTCCGCCGAAGCCACCCGCAAAATGCGAGCCTTCAGGTCTTCCAGGCCCCCCAACGGGTCAATCACTTGGTCGGGAGTGTCCAACGCCAATGCCATCGCGTTGATGGTAAAGTCCCTGGCTCTCAGGTCAGCCTGCAGGTCTTCCCCGCTAAACCGCACAAAATCCAGGCTGAGCTCGTCCACTTTCCCCTGGTTAAGGATGACCCTCGCCGTCTCCCGCTCATCATCCAGCGTAAAGCCCACCCCGCCCAATTGCTTCCGGGCAGCAGCAGACAGGGCCATCGACCCCTTCGCGGTGACAAAATCCAGGTCCCGGGTGGGTAATCCCAACACCAGGTCCCGCACCGCCCCACCCACCAGGTAGACCGGGCTCTTGTTTGGATTGCATCGCTGGATTGTTCGCAGGATGCGGGAGGTTCGCTCATCCACTTGGAGGTACATACTTATCCAGGTTCACAGTGCCAATGAAAGGCAGGTTTCGGTAGTACTCGTCCATATCCAGGCCATAACCGAAGACAAAATGATTTTCAATTGGAAAGCCCGCGTATCGAATGGGCACCTCCACTTCACGCCTGGAGTACTTGTCCAGCAAGGTGCACACGTATAGCGAGGCCGGGTCACGCGTCTTCAGAAGTTCAATTACAGACGCGAGCGTATGGCCGCTATCGATGATGTCTTCCACGATTAAAACATGTTTCTTTGCGATACTGGTGTTCAGGTCCAGCGTGATGCGCACTTCCCCCTCGGATTTCCGCGCGCCCACACCATAGGACGAAACCGCCATGAATTCCACGGCCAGCGGCACCGTAATCTGCTTGATGAGGTCGGTGGTGAACATCACCCCGCCCCGCAGGATGCAGACCACAAGCAACTCTTTTCCGGCGTAGTCCCGTGAGATTTGCTCTCCCAGCTCGCGAATGCGCGCCTGGATTTGTTCTTCTGAGAACAGGGTAAAGTCAATGAAATCCTGCCAGGCTTGTACCATCCTTACCTCACTTCCGCGGAACGCTGTGGCAGCGCCTGCAACGTGCTTCGTACATTTCAGAGGCGCCCACAATCACGATGGGGTCGTCATAATGGGCCGGCGAACCATTCACCAGTCGTTGCGTCCGCGATGCCGGCTCGCCACAAACCATGCAAATCGCGGAGAGTTTGTCCAGTTTATCGGCCTTCGCCATCAGCGTAGGCATGCAGCCAAAAGGTTCACCACGAAAGTCCGTGTCGAGTCCGGTCACGATAACACGCAAATCACGTTCAGCCAGCGCGCTGACCACATCCACAATCCCGTCATCAAAAAACTGCGCTTCGTCAATACCTACCACCGTTGCTGTTGGGTCCAACTTTTCCAGGATTTCGCCCGAGGTATTCACGGGAAAAGCCTCGAAATCTGCCCCAGAATGGGACCTAACTTTGCTGTAGGAATACCGGTCATCGATGACCGGTTTGAAAACCTGCACTTTTTGTTTGGCAATGGTGGCCCGGCGCAATCTCCGAATAAGCTCCTCTGTTTTTCCACAAAACATCGAACCGGTGATGACTTCCACAGATCCGTATTGGTGTCTCATATATGCTCCTCGAATCCTGTAATTTGCTTATGGATAATAAAAAAACAGGCAGGATAACCTGCCTGTTAAGTTTACTTTAAAATGCGTCGTCTGAAAGCTACACTTCAATTTCTGAGGCCGCGGCGGGGAGTTCATAGCCCATCTGGCGCAGCTGTTTCTTAAGGTCAATCAAAGATTTGCGTCCGAAGCCTTCAACTTCCAACAAGGCTTTCTCTCCGCCCTCAAGGCGGGCCAGCACGTCGCCAACGGTGGTGATACCAGCGGCGGCAAGCGCTTCCAGGGATCTGGCTGCCAGTTTGAACTCTGCCACTGGGCGACTGAGAGAAGTGCGTGATTCGGAAGCGGTTTTTTGTTCGTTGACATAATCCTGACGAACCTGCAGACGCTTGTAGAAACGATCCACCTGGCCTTCGCGGTCCAAAATGCGAGCTTGCTGTCCGGTGTAGAAAGGATGGCAGTTCGAGCAAACTTCGGTGCGAATTTCCGGAATGGTGGAACCGGTTGTCCAGGTCGCGCCACAGGACGCGCAAGTGACCTTGGCGTTCGGGTAGTATTTAGGTTGAATCTTGGTTTTCATGGGTTAGTTGCCTTTCGCAAGTCCTTCAGGCTGTTCAAAAACATGGACCTTTTTCCTACCGCCAGGAAGGGTTTCATACTTCACGAAACCTTCGATGGTTGCAAATAATGTGTAATCACGGCCTTGTCCAACATTCCAGCCGGGATGGACCTTGGTGCCATGCTGGCGGACAAGAATGTTGCCACTGAGCACGTGTTCACCACCAAATTTTTTGATGCCGAGACGCTGTCCTGCGCTGTCGCGGCCGTTGCGGGAAGACCCGCCACCTTTTTTGTGGGCCATGTTACCTACTCCGTAAGAATTGAATCAACCAGAAGCCTGGTGTATTGTTGACGATGACCGGCGCGCCGGCGATAGGCAATCTTCGGTTTGTATTTGAAGATGAGAATCTTGTTGCCTTTGATGTGGTCCACCACCTTCGTGCTCAAGCTCGCGCCGGCAACATACGGGGAACCCACCTTCACAACATCACCATCGACGATAAGTAGAACTTTGTCGAGCGATATAGCTTCGCCGACTTTCGCGGGCAGAAGGTCGACCGTCAGAGTCTTTCCTTCTTCGGCGCGGTATTGTTTACCGCCCGCTTCAACAATTGCATATTTCATTTTCTCTCCAATCTTCACTTAACCATTTTCCTGGCGTGTCACCGCCCGGTAACGGGAAAGTTGGTTTACACAATTTACCCCAGCTAAATGCGCCGGGGCAACGAAAGGTCATTATATATCAAGAACAGTTGGGAGTCAAGCTGGGAATTGCCTGCAAGCGCACCTGTTCAGAACAGCGATATTATACCCCAGCTATCATGCACGAAATGAAAAAGACTGGAATAGCCATTTTGGTGGTTTTTCACCTTGACCCGAAAAATTTCCTCTGGTAGAATACCGGTCTCAAAGCATGCCCCTATTGTCTAGTGGTTAGGACGCAGCCCTTTCAAGGCTAAAACCAGGGTTCGAATCCCTGTAGGGGCACTGTCAGCCCGGTATTATTACCGGGTTGTTTTTTTTACCTGTACTGAGCGGACAATTCCGATCGTCGCCGGTTGGGCAAAATCAGAATTACCACGCGCAGACCCCCAAGAATTTCATATCGCTATTGATTAGTTCCTACCCTATCCGCGAAAGGATTACCTAACCACATATCTCCATGGAATAATCCCCCCCATACCTTAATCCTTAAGGAACCTTGTCCAACTGGCATTGCAAATCCTGTAACAGGTCTTCAACATCTTCCAAACCCACGGAAAGCCTTAACAGGCTGTCCGTGATTTCGGCCTTCTGCAATTCCTGCCGGCTTAACAGCTTGTGCGTCATCGAGGCGGGATGTTCAATCAGCGTCTGCACATCCCCAAGGCTCACGGCCAGAGTGCACACCTGCAGTCCGTTGACAAATTGCTCAGTTTTTTCCCTGGAGGTTTTTAGTTCAAACGAAATCATCCCACCTGGCAAGGTCATTTGCTTTTTGGCCACCGCGTAACCTGGGAAATCGGGCAAGCCTGGGTAGTTCACCCGGGCCACCTTCGGATGCTCATGCAGGAAATTCGCGATCGTCGCGGCATTCTTGCAGTGCTTTTCCATGCGAATGTCCAGTGTTTTTAATCCCCTGGCTACGAGAAAGCTATCGAATGGACTCAACACCGCGCCCGTAATGAGCTTCAAACCCACATCCCGGCAGCGGTTGATAAAGTCGATCTTCCCGCAAAGTACACCCCCAATCACATCGCCATGACCGTTCAGGTATTTGGTGGCCGAATGCAACACCACATCCGCGCCAAGGTCCAGGGGACGCTGCAAATAAGGTGTGCAAAACGTGTTGTCCACAACCACACGGATTTCTGGATTTACTTCATGCACCGCTCCAGCCACAGCTGCGATGTCAATGATTTTCAGTCCGGGGTTGGTGGGGCTTTCCAGGTAGACCACACGCGTGTTCTCTCGCAGGTTTTCGCGCAATAAGTCCAGGTTATTCAGGTCCACGAAGGAAGTCTCGATGCCATAACGAGGCAGCACGTTACTCATCAGCTTGTACGTGGCGCTGTAGAGGTACTCATCGGCCAGGATGTGGTCTCCGCTTTTTAGCGCCGAGAACAGGCACGTCGAAACAGCACCCATGCCCGAGGCGAGTGCAAGTCCGCTTTCCGCGTTCTCCAGGTCGGCCACCGTCCGGGCGACTTCGTCAGAGCTCGGGTTGGACAGACGTGTGTATATATAGCCTTCCTGCTCCCCCGTGAACCGTGCCGCGCCTTGGGCCGCGCTCTCAAAAACGAACGTGCTGGATTGGAAAATGGGCAGGTTGATGGGGTTGATTCCTGGGAGGTCCAGCTTCTGCGTATGGATTTGCCTTGTTGCAAAACCCTTGCGTTTATTTTGTTTGCTCATCCTGCTCCTCCTCTGGGTCTTGTCGATGTTTATCCCAAAACACCTGCTAAGCTTATTGTTCCCAACCGCTGCTGGAAAACAGCTGGTTGAGTAACGAGGCCCGTGCCTCCGGCGTCATCCAGACGGGCTGGGAATAATCAAAGAATTGCACGGTCAGCAATTCCACGCCCAGGTACTTGCCATCATAAAAAACGTGCCGGTCGATGAAGGCTTTGTCTGAATCAGGATACCAACCCTTCTGGTCAAAAAACAAGTTACCCAGGCCATAACGCAGCACCGAGTTCCCGAAAAATTCCATCCTATGCGGTTGGTGTGCCTGCGAACCACTGACAACCACCGCCCCGGCTTCCGCCATTCGCTGAAAGTCACTAATCATCTCCTCAACCGGCTCCCAGCGGTAAAACTCCTCGTGTTGGAAGGTGACAATCGGCAGGTAGCCTTCGCTCACCAGCTCCCGCACTGTCTGGGTCATGTAATCCATGTCGCAGTGGTAGGCACCCGGGTTCGTCTCGCTGGCGGTCGCGTATCCGGCGGCTTTCGCGTTACACCCCAAAAAGGCAATCTTGTTGCCATTTACGTCCAGCTTGAGTGGCGCTTTGGCCTCCTCGATGTTTCTTCCACCGCCATAATATGGCCAGCCCTCCTCGTCGTACATGTCCAGGGTATGTAGGGTAGCTTCCGCGCCCCAATCCTGGAAATGGTCACCCGTAAGCTCTATCACATCCGTCCCGACCTCTTCCAACAGCGCGATATATCGGTCATCAGAACAAAAAACCAGTCCCTCTTCCTGCACCCAACGCGGCGGTGGGCAGTCCTTGGCGAACGGGATTTCATTGCTGATGTGGGTGATATCCGCTTCGCGCAAGACCGGCGCGATAACCTCGCCCGGCCGGGTAATCCCGTAAAGTTCCATTTCCTTGGCCGTCGCCCGCACCAGCGCGGTGACTCCGGTCAGGATGACCGTGGCCAGCTTGGTCGCGTCCCGGTTGCCCTCTGGCACCAACCCGCTCAAATACGCGGCATCCGCCTCAGCCACTTCACTTCCGCTCCTGGTGGTCAATCCAAACGGGACACTCAGCGCGTAAGCTGAGGCATTAAAGTCCTTATGCAAAGGCGACTGGCCGTCCAGCGCGATGACCTTCCATTTGGGTTCAATGGCACCAACGGGGATGATTGCCCAGGTTCCCTTCGTCGCCCAACACGTGCTCAATAACTCCTCATCAGGCAGGCGGCTCACCATCCCAACCGGTTGCCCAAGCAACTCCTTCAGTATGGTGTAGGTACCCTCACCCATCACAAGCTCCTTCGCGCCAAATGGGCTTCCTTGCTGCCAGAACGAGAGCAAATCGTCAGCGCTGGCCTCGTCCTGGACCGTGTCAAACGGGGCCACCAAGGCGTATACCCACTCTCCCAGGGGTTTTCCCTCCGCGTCTCCGACCAAAACCAGCAGATCCGCGCTTTCCGGGTCCGTCAAGATAGGGTATCTGCTCTGCTCAAGCAGCGGCTTTTTGAAATCCTCTGGTAACGCGGGGTTCACCCACAATGTCACTGGCGCGCTAGTTGGTGTGGAGGTCGGCGTCGCGTTGGCCAGCGCTGTCGGGGTTTCCTGCGTGCTTGTGGGTTCAAGCGTCGCCGCCGGCGCGGGTTCGGATGTGCTCACTGGTATTTGCGCACACGCGGATAGAACAAGTGAAATCGCGATGACCAATTGTGTCATCCGGGGGAATATCCTTTTTTGCATGGACAAAAGGCAGCTTTCCTAATGAAGTTTTTTTCCGCCCAATTTTATCGCAGATGCTGCCCGCGTGTTTCCATATGTCATAAAGATAGGAACAAAGATAGCATGCCGGCCTGGGGTTCTTAAGAGGCCTGGCGGTTGCCAGGCCTCTTCCCCATGGATTGAGAATATCTCTACCGATTGATAAATGGCATGAAGATGCGGTTGATGGACGCGGGATCCACGCATTGCTGCAGCGCGACATCATCCAAATACCAGCCCTCAGCCGCACCTAAGACGCCAGAGCCAAGCCTGAACCGGAATTGTACCGTCTGACCCTTGAAACTCTCCAAATCCACCACGGAGCGCACCCAGTCCGAGGTGCCGCACCAGGCGGTTTTTCCCGTCATCGGGTTATAACTTCCACTGGCAATAACGCCGTTGTAAGGTGTAGTCAGGATGCTGGTGACAGGCACGATTTTCCAAGTTGTTCCGTTATTGACTGAAGACTCCAAAATGCCACCATCGTTGCAGGAAGTCTGGCTGTCAAAGGTCCACCGGTGCCAGAAAATCAGGGAAATCGGGTTAGCTGATTGTGGAACGGCCAGCGCAGGCGAGGCAAGCCGCTGGTCGCTTATTTTCTCAGGTACCGTGGCCAAAACCGCGTGGCTGGGCGAAAGCGCACGTACGGTGGTCAGCTCCCACTTAACGCCGTAGTAGCTATTGGTTTGCTCACTCCAGCCATCCATTCCTGTTTCAAAATCCTCAACGAAGATGGACGATTTCACGGTTCCTACCGGGCAATCGCCAGGCCCTGGGCGTGTTGTAAAGCTGAAGGCCTCTGCGCTGACAGCCGATCCACAAATATTAACCGCGGAAACTCGCCAGTAAAACGCGGTATCAGTGGGCAGGTCGTTGAGTGGCGTGTAGGTGCTTGTGGTGATGCCAGGCTTGGAGATGACCACGTGTGTAAACGCCGCGTCCGTGGCAACTTCGAGGGTGTAGGTTTCTGCCTGTGGGATGGCGACCCAACTGAAGGTTGGTTTTGGCGATACGTTCACGGCCCCGTTGCCAGGCTGGCTAAGTTGTGGCCCGGTGCTCACCTGTGGGTAAACAGACAAGGCCAGCTCAGCGCTGTGGGTCAGGCTGCCGGACGTTCCAGTCACAACCACAGTCTGTGTTCCAAGCGTTGCAGTTCCATTCCCGCTTAGGGTCAACGTAGTGCTGTTGGGAGGGACAATGGGCGAAGCAGGGTTAAGCTGGCTGCCAAACCCTGTCACTGTGGAGGTATTCAGGTTCACCGGGGATGCGAAGTTGTTCTGACTTCCAAGGCTGACCTCGGCCTGGACGCTACCCGTGTTGCATACCTTTGCAGTGCCAGGTGTAACGGAAACGCTAAAATCAGGATACTTGGGTTTGAGTGTAATTTTTAAGCTGGGGTCACCAAAGATGTGGTATTCCTCCCAGTAGTAGTTACCCAACGAGGAGCCCGAATCGTCCACTGCCAGCAGGCCAGCCTGTCTGAACGCGCCAACTGAAGGCACGTTCACCATCGCCGGGTCCGCGTAAAGCGTATCAAAGATGGTCCGCTCCAGGAGGTCATCTTCATCCCAATAGGAGTTGTCGCTCGCGCCCAGGTAGGTGAGTGCGCCATTCACGGGCTCAACAATCCATGTGTCTCCAAAGGATTCGTTGGTGTTAAAGTCCGCCGTCACGCAGGCATGTGAGCCGATGTAGGGGATTGCCACACCAGTCAGGTTGCGGATGTCCGTTTGTGTAACGCGCGGGTTATCCCAAAACGTGGAAGCCCCGTGTCCGCTATAGACCACGAAGGACCGGTCGTCATTCATCGAAGTGACCGCGTTCGCGCCTGTTCCACCATACGTGATGGCATAAATCTTGTCTCCTCCAGGCTGTGGGTTATTCGGGAAGATGCCGCTGTAACCTTTGGGCAGGGTATAGGTGTTAATTACGTAGTTATGTGTCGCTTCAGCCACATCATAGAAACTGCTGTCGTTGGAGGCTAAAAATTCCGCTTTTTTAACCCACACCTCAGAGCCATTGGCAGCCTCGTAAGCCACTAATTTCGCGGTGATGTTGCCCACCTGGACCACATCCCTCACCGGAAACCGTCCATACAGCATGTCGGGAACAAAATCAGTGTTCCCGTCCATGGTGAAGTATTCCAGGTCCGTGCGGTAACTGGATTGACCTGACGAACGGAATGGCCAGTTGGTCAGTGAATCTTCGCCATCGTTGTAATCGCCCACCAGGAGGACGTACACAGGTGGTGTCGTGCCCTGGTATTGTCCACGGATGTAATTTTTGATGCTGGTCGTGTCGGTCCCCGTGGTGCTCAGATTGACCAGGCTGACTGAAAACCCCTGGCTTTGCTTCAGGCTCACAAATGAGGCAAGCGCGCTTTCATACGCGTTCGCGGTGATGATCAGGTATCGCTCACCGGTTTTGCTGGCTAGCGAGGTTTGTCCCAGGTTGTAATTCATCACGGAACCGCTCAAAACATCATCAAACGAGCTTGAGCTCAAACGATTCAACTCGACCAGGGTGTTGGCTACATCGCTTCCGGTAAGTTTGAGCCGGATGTTTACTTCCGAGATGGTATCCAGCTCAGCCGAGGCGGGGTTATAGCGCACCGGCGCCATTTCCAGCATGATGAGTCGGTGCCCCCTCACCATGGTTTCCTTTACGATGGTCACAGGGGATTGTGGCACTGATTGGGCCGATTGATAAGTCAGCCTGTCTGGCACCACGTTGGGGATGGGGTCCCCACATTTCGGTTGCGCAGGCTGCCGGGGAACGATTGGGTAACGCAATCCAGCCAAATCCATTTTGATGACCTGGCTGACCAACGAGGTGACCTCAATGTCCACCTGCGCGCCATAAGGGATTTCAATCAGGCGGTGGACCACGGGTAGCGCCGGCTGTCCAACAGCACCTGCAGTGTCGTATCCCGCTGCACTCAAGGAAGTGTAGCTGCTGCCGTCAATTTCCACGGTGGTGTACTCGATGCCTGCAAAACTGGCCTGCAGCACAATTTCATTCCCGTCGGCGCTGACCAGCTCCACCACTGGCCCGCCTTGGGTTGGGTTTTCCCCAAAAGGCAGCCAGCCGCCCGGCGTGGATTGGGCCTGGGTGGAACCAAAAGCCAGGCCAAGGAACAGCAAAACAGCGGCGAATATGGCAATCCGTTTGGCCGCTTTTGTCGGTCTCTTATCTATTTTCATGTTTAGCTCCGGTGATGTTGAGGTGCAAAAGCTCATGCATTTTAACATGGAAAGACTCCCTGGCGCCTTTTCCAGGCATATTTCGCGTTTTTACGTTGACTTTTCCCTCCCAGCATCATAAACTTATGCCCATGCTTGCCCGCGTATATTCCTGTGCTGTAATTGGGCTCGACGGCGTGGTCGTGGAAGTCGAGGTCGACTACGGTCAGGGGCTTCCAAAGATGTCCATCGTTGGTCTTCCAGACGAGGCGGTCAAGGAAAGCCGCGAGCGAGTCTTTTCCGCCATCAAGAACGCCGGCCTCTCCTACCCCCGCAAACCACTCACGGTAAACCTCGCCCCCGCTTCCGTGCGCAAGGAAGGTCCCTCCTTCGACCTGCCAATTGCCTTGGGTGTACTGGTCACGGAAGAATTGGTTGCGCCTGAAGCGCTCGAAAGCGCTTTGGTGGTCGGCGAACTCTCCCTCGATGGTACCGTACGGCATGTACGTGGTGTACTGGCCATGGCCGCTCTTGCCAGGCAGGAAGGCTACCGCCGGCTTTTCGTCCCGGCCGCGGATGCCGCGGAAGCAGCCCTCATCCCGGACCTGGAAGTCATCCCGGTCGATTCCCTTGCCGCGCTTTACGCCCATTTGGTCGGCGAATCGATTATCGCACCCGCGCTTGCGGCGGATATCCCAACGAACACACCCCTCTTTTCCCGCATTGATTTCAGCGAAATCAAGGGGCAGGAGCACGTCAAACGGGCGCTTGAGGTTGCCGCGGCTGGCGGTCACAACGTCTTGCTCTCCGGCCCACCAGGCGCGGGGAAGACCTTGCTCGCCCGCGCGATAACTTCCATCCTCCCCCGCCTTAGCCTTGATGAAGCCCTCGAGGTTACCCGCATCTATTCCATTTGCGACATGCTCCCCATGGAAACTCCGCTCATCCAGCAACGGCCCTTCCGTTCTCCGCATCACACCATCAGCCACGCGGGGCTTGTGGGCGGCGGAAACCAACCCCATCCTGGTGAAATTTCCCTGGCCCATCGTGGCGTGCTTTTCCTGGATGAATTGCCCGAGTTTGGCCAGCGCATCCTCGAAGTGTTACGCCAACCCATCGAGGATAAAGTTGTCACCATCAGCCGCGCCAACGGCTCACTCACTTTTCCAGCAAATTTCATGCTCATTGGCGCTATGAATCCCTGCCCCTGCGGTTATTATGGCGATAACATGCGCCAGTGCACCTGCGCGCCATCCGTGATAACCAATTACCAGAAGCGTATTTCAGGTCCACTCCTCGATCGTATCGACATCCACGTCCACGTTCCCCGGGTGGATTTTCAAAAATTAAGCAGCCAGCGCCAGGGGGAACCATCCTCGGTAATCCAGGCTCGTGTGGAGGCGGCGCGTTCACGCCAGACCCAACGGTTTACCGGCACGCGGCTTGTCTCCAACGCCGACATGACTCCCGCGGAAATCCGGCTTTACTGCCCCCTGGATGAAGCTTGCACCTCCCTGATGAAGACCGCGATGAAACAACTTCAGCTCACCGCCCGGGGATACCATCGCGTGCTCAAGCTGGCCCGAACCATTGCGGATTTGGCAGGTGACTCCGCCATCAGCACCACCCACCTCGCCGAAGCGCTCCAGTACCGCGCCCGTGAGCGCGACTCCTAGTTTCTTCCCACCGCCCAATCTTTTAGAACCGATAGTTCTTTCATATTTCGGTTTTATAATTGGTGCAGCAACTTCAAAATACTAAAGGAGAATTATGGCTTTTACATTGGAAAGTAAAGTGGGCGAATTACTCAAGGATAAAAAAGCGGTCGAGATTCTTGAAAAATACGTACCCGGCATCACGAAAAACCCGATGATTGGTCTCGCAAAAGGCATGGCCCTTAAATCCCTGCTCAACATGCCGCAGGTCAAGCAATACGGCGTAACCCCCGAAATGGTTGATAAGGTGTTAGTAGAAATCAACACCGCCAAATAGAACCAAGAATCACAGATGCCCGGAAAACCCGGGCATCTGTGTTTTAATCTGTAAGATTTAGATGTTCTTTGCCTCAAAATCCTTGAGGAAGTCCACCAGGGCGTCAACGCCTTCCTTGGGCATGGCGTTGTAAATCGAAGCGCGTAAACCACCGACCGATTTGTGCCCTTTGAGGTTGTCAAATCCAGCAACCTTGCTGGCCGCCACCACTTGGGCATCCAATTCGGCGTCCTTGGTCACGAACGGGACATTCATCAACGAGCGATATTTCTTGGCGACTGTTCCACGGAACATTTCACTAGCGTCCAGGAAATCATAGAGCGGTTTGGCCTTGGCCAGGTTCATTTGGTGCATGACCTCCAGCCCGCCCAGCTTCTGCAGGTACTTGAATACCTTGCCGCACACGTAAATAGCCCAGCAGTTGGGGGTGTTGTACATGGAATTGTTTTCCGCGTGGGTGTCAAAGCGGATATAGGTGGGCACCTTGTTATCCAATTCTTTGCGGATTAAGTCCTCGCGGATAATCGTGATGACTAGCCCGGCCGGCCCTACGTTTTTCTGCGCCCCGGCGTAGATAAGCCCGTAATCCGCGACATTGCATGGCTGCGAGAGGAACATGGAAGATTGGTCAGAGACCAACACCTTCCCCTTCGTGTTCGGTAGTTCCTGGTAGGTCGTACCGTGGATGGTTTCATTCTCGCAGATGTAAACATAATCCGCGTCCGCTGCCACTGGCAGGTCGTCGAGCTCAGGGATGTAGCTGTAGTTCTTATCCTCGCTGCTGGCCAGTAAGTTGATTTTGCCGTACTTTTTGGCTTCACTGAAAGCTTTCTTGGACCAATAGCCCGTCACGATGTAATCCGCCACCCCGTTCTTTAGCAGGTTCATCGGGATGCCCGCGAACTGCAGCGTGGCGCCGCCTTGGATGAAAAGAACCTTGTAGTTGGAGGGAATGTTCATGAGTTGGCGCAGGTCGGCTTCAGCCTCGCAAATGATGTTGTCAAAAACCTTGCTGCGGTGACTCATTTCCATGACGCACATGCCCGAACCGCGATAATTCAATAATTCGTCGCGTACTTCTTCGAGCACTGGAAGGGGTAACATGCTGGGACCTGCAGAAAAATTGTAGATACGCCCGTATTCCATCATTTCGAACTCATCTCCTTTTAATTATCTGATGTCACATTTTGGGCAAGCTTCATGAGCCTGGCTAGGGTGAGTAACCGCGTGGCTTGCAACTATTAAAATCCTAACCTTTGAATGCATTTCGGTCAAGGTAAACCGGCAGAGTTCCAGCGGTAGAGCGCTTTCTGACGTGCCCTCTCCCCGTGCTTTTGACATTTCCCGGCTGGTATATAATGGCAACATGGCCAAATCAGTACGTGGAAGAGAAAAAAGCTGGCAGCTGCTCGAGGTCATTGGGTCAGGAGATGCCGGCGAAGTGCTGCGGGTACGTCAGGAACTGGCAGACCAGTCAGGCGTTCTCAAGCGACCCCTGCAGAACGTCTCCGGGGGTACCATCGTGCGCCAGGCTGTTCAAATCGAAAGTGAAGGTCAAATCCTCAAACAACTGGGCGGTGTGGAAGCCAGGCGCAATGGCCTGCAAATTCACACCCCACTCCTTATGGATGAAAGTATCCAGGGTACATCCCACACTTCCAATTACTTCATCATTAGTGAACAGGTGCAGGGCGAGTCCATCTCTTCCTTGTTAAAGCAACTTTACCAGGGGGAAGCCAACTTTTCCCAGGTCCTCGTTCTCAAGGTCTTGGGCGCAGCGTTTGAGCTGCTCAAACAGGTTCACCAGCGCGGCGTCATTTGGAATGATGTCAAGATGGAGCATATCTTTTGGGAGCGTGAGAAGGATAAACTTTCCTTCATTGACTGGGGTAATGGCCTGCTTTTTGACCCAAGTGCACTGCCTGCCACCGTGGATCCCTACGTGGATTACCAACAGCTCTTTAATGAGGGCACACTCCTCTTCAGCCAGGTAGCTCCGGAACTCGCCACCCAGGTGGGTTGGCCATCAAACGGCGCGACCCTTTCAGGACAGGATATCGACCAACTCCAATTCCGGGTTGATTACCTGCAGACTTATCTTTCCATGCGCGTGATTGAAGATGAATTGGTGATTAAAAAAGCGGCGCGGGAACTGCAGGACGCGCAAATGCTCCGCCTGGCCCTGGAGACAAAAGCAAAACTGGAGAGGGCCGGCCAGACGGTCGAATTTGGGCCACTTTTCCAGGCCGTCGCTACGCTCGTTATGCAGTTGGCAGGGCAGGGTAACCTTGCCGCTGCCAAAGAAGTGGTTGGCCTGATTGCCGGGCAAGCAGAAGCAAAAACCGAGCCCAAATGGCTGATTACGGCAAAGTTGCTTTCAATGGAGGGCGAGGATTCCCGCCAGCCCCTCGCTCAACTGCTCGTGGCCCTTATGAGTGAAAGCTGGGCGGAGGCAGCCTGGCTCTTAAAGGACCTGCACCTCGGACTTGCCGATTACGATGAAATGCTACGTTCCATCCGCGAAACCGCCCTGCCTGCCGGCACCGACCTGAGTCCCGTCCCCGACCTCCTTTCCGAAGCGCTGGACAACTTGCACGTGGTCATTATCCGCCAGCAGATACAGAACCCGGATGATGCTGACCTTCTCCAGCAGCTGGGGGCTTTGGCCGAACGCTTAAGCACTACCTTGCGGGGTTGGCGCGAACTTGCCCCCGGAGAAACCCTCGGCGCCAGGTTGCTGACAGCCCGCCAGGACCTCAACGCTCTTCTGGAATATGGGCTCGACTTACCCCGCAAGCGGGTGGCCTGGCTCACCAACCTGGTCGCTTCCATCCGCGCGGTTTATCACAGCTGGGGCGAGGAGGACTTACCGAAAACCCGCCAAAGCTTGTGGGACCTTTTTCTCCAGGACCCCACCATGGATTACCTGTACACCATCTTCGACCACCTCGAGGATGTCGATGCCTGGATGCGTCGCTTGCGCGCGGGCCCTCAAGCCTCTGAGACCCTCACGTGCTTCGCCAAAAACCTGCAGGCCACACCCCTTGAGGTCATAAATGAGCTTGGCACGCCACCCTGGCTGGAAGAAGGACTGAGCCTGGTCGATGAAATGGCAGGGGCAATCGACCTCGAGCAGCTCCAGGCCCGCGCCCTTGCGGAGAGCTGGCCCTTCCCATGGCTGGAATACACCACCCTCCACCTGGACGCGCCTGCCGAGGAAGAACGCCAACGCCCCTTGGACACCATCCAAAAGGCGGCTCTCGACCTCTACCACCAGCTTCTCAAGCAGGAGCCAGCCAACCAACAGGGGCTTGAACAAGTTCGTCTTCATTTGCCCAGGTTTTACAGCCTCTATAAACAACTTCACGAAGCTTTTGGCTCCCTCTTTTCAGCCTTGGTGCATGAAGAGATGGACCTCAAAGCTGCGGATTTTCCCCTGGAGGATCAGGCGCGTGTCGAAGAGGCCATCCAGGTGCTTGCTAACGTGCGGGATTGGCAAAAGGATAGTCGCCAGGGCCAGCTGCTCAGCACCAGCCCGACCGTAAACTACGCGGACTCTCCTTGGCTGGTGCTCCAGCAACTGGACCAAACCAGCAGGAATTGGCGCACCATCGTCCTGCCCTTGCTTGGCGAAATCAGACAAAAACATTGGGCACAGCTGCCCAAAGTGGACCGTTCACAGGCTCGCCTGGAACCCCTCTTTAAAACACAAGACGCCCTCTCCGCCTTCAACCGGAATTGGGACAGGATTGAATACCAGGGCTTTTACCCTGAACTCGCCCTCGATTTGCTCTCCCAAATGGAAACCACATCGGAATCCTTTTTCAGGTTCTGGCAACAATCCGAACAGTCCCCCAATCCGACCGTGCGCTGGTTGGTGCGGGTCAACCAGTCCTTTTTTAGCGGCATAAACAACACCTTCTTGCAGGTCATTCGCTATCTTCGCTCCGCCTTGCACGCGCTGGAAGTCATCCGGCAACCAGAATTAGCCCGCACCCGCCTGGCACAAAATAGCGCTGGAGACCTGATGTTTGCCTTGGTCCAGCTTCAGGGTTTGGTCCAGCCGCCCACCCGTGGCAGGGTTGTGGTGCGCGACTGGCAGCAACAATATCTCAATCTTCTCAAGAGTGGCAGCCGTCTCAGCCTCCGCGACGAAATCAAAAACATCGAATCCATCCATCCACTTCTCCCCTGGTTTGACGAGCTTGCCAAGCGGGATGTAGACTACTTTGACTTGCCTGACCAGCGGAAATGGTAAAATTGCTCCGCCATTTGGAGAACAAAACACATGCGAGAATTAAATTTGGACGCGCGAACCGGGCTTTATCTCGGCGAACCGCTCGATACCTGGTTGACCGCGGGCCAACAAGACTACGCCATCCCGGAAGCGGCTGGCTCGAGTGCCCGCGTATTTCTGCTAAAAAATGCCATCGGCCTCTCACCCTATCGCAGGGACCCTGCCTTCAAGGTGATGCGCCACGATAAAATTGCCTATGCCCGGCCGCTTTTCCTTGAAGAACTGAACATCCTGGCAGGTTTGCATGGCCTTGATGGCCTAACCCCGATGTTGCAGGCCGGTTACCTTAAACTAACCAACGGAAGCGGCTGGCCTTCCGAAATCGCCCCCCTTTCAAAGCAAATGGAGGAACAGGGCGCTGCGAGCAAAATAACCGGCAGGCTGGTCGTTTTTGAGCCGGATGAAATTACAGACGTGCTGGACCAGTTCGAGGAACGCCTGGCCGATGATTGGCTGCCTTTCCTTATCCTTGAGCGCCGCTGGGAAGATAACCTGTACCTGGTTTGCGATGCCGGCTACACCCGCGGTAATTTCGTGCGTAATTTGAGCATGAAACAAGTGTTGGACATCGCAACGCAAATTTGTGGGATGCTCGAAACAGCCCACAGCCAGGGAGCCACCTACCTGGACCATAAACTCCTGCACTATTACTGGAACGATTTTCGCCAAAAAGTAATAATGATTGATTGGAATATCGGTCATTGGCTTCCAGGCAGGTTTTCGCCTGAAGTCCAGCAGGCTGACCTGGTCCAATTCAGCTCCAGGGCGCTCCACCACATCTTCACCGGCAGACAGGCCCCTGGCACCGTTGCTGTGGGTCCAAACCGCCCCGAAGACATCGCCAATGCCCCCACGCGCTACAAGGCCTCTTATTCGTTTGACGTGCAAAACCGCCTCAACGCGGATGAGATGCGATTCCTCGAAAAAGCGCTCGATGGCGGTTTCTCCAGTGCCGGGGAAATGAAAGAAACGCTGCAAAGCCTGCAAAAGAAAAGACAATAAACAGGATGCCGGCTTCCCCGGCTCGAAAGGACCTCAATGATTTCTGAGCTCATTGAACAGGCCAACAAGATACTTGAACAGGAAAATCCGAGTGACGAAGAACTTGCCCAGGTGGAAAGCAGTCTTTCCACCTACCTGGAAGCCCTCGCCACGAAACGGATTACGGAAAACGTCAACATCGATGACCTGGAGGATGCCAACCGGCTCCTGAGGGACCTCCGCCGTGAACGCAGCAGGCGTGCCGCTGGGGCAGGATCCGCGTCCAAACCCGCCCGATCAGCCATTGACCAGGCTCCGGCTGCCTCTGCCCCGCAAAACCCCGCCGAACCTGCAGCCCCACGCATCACCCGCAGTTCCCTCCGTGGCAGCGATGACACTGGCGGCCTGGGTGTAGATCCCCTGCGCAAGTTCTTCACCTCCTCGCACGACCCTGACGCCGAACGCATGATGGATGAGGCCGAAGAAGCCTTCTACAAGGGCAATTACCAGGTCGCCATCCCTCTTTACGAAAAGGTCTTACAGCTCGAGCCAGCCTGGACCCGGGCCCAGGAACACCACACCGAAGCGGAGGATTACCTTCGTTCCGGCAATATTCCTTCAGTTGCCCTCCCGCCCGATGCCGGTAAAGCCTACGGAAAAGCGCAAAGTGCTGCGCGCGTCTTTCGTTATAAGGTGGCCCTCAATTATCTTGACGAGGCCTTCGAGCACCTGCAGGAGGCTGGCATCAAGCGCTGGCGCGAAGGTGAAGAGCTGCGTCACGACCTTGAAAACCAGATGCAGGCTTATGATGTATACAAGGAAGGCCTCAATTTGCTTTCCCAGGGTGAGTTAGTGACCGCGCTGGGGAAAATCCAGACGGCTGCCAGCGCCGTGGCCATCCCCGAATACATCGACAAAGCCGCGGAAGTGCGCGCCGACATCGCGGCACTGGATGAAGTCAGCGATGTGGTCAGCAGCAGCGGCAAGATTCCACCGGAAAAACTGGCAGACTCCAAGGCCAAGCTTGAACGTGTCAGGATGAAATACGGCGAAATCTCGCAAATCAGCCGGCTTCGCAACCGCCTTGACCTCCTGATCCCGGCCACCATCCAATCGCTCCTCGATAACACCCTGCGGCTCAAGCAGGATGCCACCACCGCACCCACCGTCTCGCTTGCCAGGCAAAAGGTTGCCGGCGCGCGTGAAAACCTTGACCTTTTGCGTAAGCTGGACGCCTACGATTCCCAGAGTCTCTCGTTGGAAAACGAGATTAGTGAGCTCGAGTCACAAATTGGCAAACACGAGGATTCCATCAAACGCGCGGAAGACGCCCTCAAGGACGGCAATCGTTTCTTCAACCTTGCTGCGTTGCGCATCAATCGCGATGCCGGCCGCCGTTTCCCCCAGGACCCGAAAATTCTGGAACTCAAGCGCGGTTTCCTACCCACCTATTTGCTGGGAGGCTTGGGACTGCTTCTCTCCGTGGTGTTCCTCGTCCTGCTCCTCTCCACGGCCGTGCGCGGTATCAGTAACGCTGTTCGTGAGCGCAACCTGGCCCTCACCCCCACGGTGACCCGCACACCCACCATCACCCTCACGCCGACTATCACCCAAACCCCGACGGTCACCCTGACTCCCACGCCGGATTATTCCCCGACCCCAACGTACACCGCGACCCCAACCCCAATCATCACAGTTGCGACCATTCGCGAAGTCTGGGCCCGCAATGATTGTTACGACAATTATAGTGCCACGGGCCGCATCCCAGCCGGCACCACCCTGACCTTGTTGCCCATGTCCGAGCGACGTTTTGACAACTTCAACCGCGAATGCGTGCTCGTTGAGTTCAGGGGCAGCTCTTTTGCCATCATTGGTTACGTTCTGATGATGGACCTGACCACGCCCTGATTAACTTTTCACGAACATCCCGAACGCGTACAAATGCTCCAGCCTTGAGGGCTGGAGCATTATAATTATCGCGATGACAGGCGGATTATGCTAACTTTGGACGCGCTTTATAACGACTCTCTCGATTGGTTGTACAGTTTTGTCGACTTCAGCATGAAGCGGCACCTGGACGACACGCATCGTTTTTTCAAGCTGGACCGCATGCGCCAACTCATGGCCCTGATGGATAACCCTGAACGCTCGTTCCCATCCATTCACGTTGCCGGCACCAAAGGCAAAGGCTCCACTGCCTCCTTTTGTGCCTCCGCGTTGCAGGCCGCTGGTTACAAGGTTGGTTTGTACACCTCGCCACACCTCCAGGAATTTACCGAGCGGATTAAGGTCAACGGCATTGAAATAAATCGCCAGGAGCTTGTGCGTCTCACGGATGGCTTGCGCCAAATCGCGGGAAAAGTGCCTGATGTGACCACCTTCGAGCTCACCACCGCGATGTGCTTTCAATTCTTCGCCGAACAAATGGTGGATATTGCCGTGATTGAAGTGGGCCTGGGTGGGCGCCTGGACGCGACGAACGTCATCGATCCCCTCGTGTCCGTCATTACGCCCATTTCCTATGATCACCGCAATGTACTCGGGGATACGCTCACCGAAATCGCCTTCGAGAAAGGCGGCATCATCAAGCCGGGCAGGCCGGTGGTTATCGCCCCGCAGGCTCCCGAAGCGGAAAAGGAGCTCGTGCGCCTCAGCCAGGAACGTGGTGCTCCCTATACGCTGGTCGAACGCGCCTACACTTACCACGAGGTCTCCCACACCTTGAGCACCCAGAAAATGTTGATTTTGCTCAAACAGGACTCAGCCTTCAAAAAGCTCCGTGGCAGTGCGCGTACACCCTTACTCCTCACACTCCCTCTGCTCGGTTTTCACCAGGTGCAAAACGCCGCCACTGCCCTGACCGCGCTGGATGTGGCCCGCCAGGCAGGCTTTCGGCTGACCAGAACCGCCATCCAAAAAGGTTTCAGGCAGGTTGAATGGCCCGCCCGTTTCGAATTGTTACGTAAACACCCCCCTGTGGTGATTGACTCCGCCCATAACGGCGATTCCATGCGCGTTTTGCGCAATGCCATCGACGAGTACTTTCCGGACCTGCCCATTATCCTGGTTTTTGGCGTCTCCGCGGATAAGGAATTGGACGCGATGCTCTCTGAGATTATTCCCCGGGTTGAAATGGTCGTCACCACCCAATCCACCCACCCCCGTGCCATGGATGCCCAGGAGTTGGCCAGGTTGGTCAGTGCCTACCAGGTGCCAACCCTCGGTGTTGCCCCCGCGGAAGAAGCCATGCGACAGGCACTCTCCCTGGCTGGTGGTCAAAAAGGCATCCTGGTCGCTGGCAGTGTGTTCATTGCCGCGGCTGCCAGGGCAATCTGGCCCACCCTGGAGAAGTAAACCTTCAGTGGTTCTGTGGTAACATCACCAGCCCAAGAGATAGGAAGAACACATGGAAGAAGATTTCCCTCCATTTAAACCCGACATGGATATCCGCCTCAAACTGCCAATTCTGGCCGACATGAGTCATTTGCATGAGGTGAAAAACCGAAAACCAGGAGCGGACAGCCTAATGAAAGCGCCATTGCTCTTCATTAACGACACGGTGCTTTTCCCTTATGCGATGACCACCCTGCACTTTGAAAAGGGCAGCGGCGCGCTTGATATTGTCGCGAAAGCCTTTGAAAGTAATACCACTTTCTTTGGCATCTCGCCGGACCCGCTAGAGAAGGATTCTTACCTGGCAATCGGCGTTGAAATCGCGGTAGGTCAAATCGTGCCAGAGGATGATGGCAGCGCGAGTGGCTTGTTGCAGGGCCGTCGCAGAGTCCACATCCAGGAAATCCTGGTCGAAAACGACATGCCATACGCCACTGCCGTCGTAGCCCGTGATAATTCCAGGAAATCCAGGGAGGCCACCGCGCTGACGAACCTGGTCCTAAAAGCTTACGCCCAGTTTATTGAAGAAAGTGGCGAGCTAAGCGATGACATCCTCAATCTCGCCAAAAATATTGACAACCCCTCCCAGCTGGCTGATTTCATCACCTCCACGCTGGAAATCCCATATAAGACCCGTCTCGACCTGCTGGTCGAAATCAAAGGCACAGAACGTCTCCGCATGTTGCTTCCCATCCTGATGGAAAAGCTGCAATTATTGTCCCTTGAAGCGGAGATTCAAAGCCAGGTCCAGGGCGAGATGGACCAATCACACCGCGAAGCGTATCTGCAGGAGCAACTCAACCAAATCCAAAAACAGCTTGGCGAAAGCAAATCGGTGGACCCGGATATCCGCAACCTGGAGGATTTGCTCGAAACCAAGCCATTGGGCAGGGAAGCCCGCGAGACTGCCCAAAAAGAGCTGGGCCGGCTAAAAACCACCCCCAGCCTCTCACCTGAAAGCGGTATGATTCAAACATACGTCCGCTGGATTTTGGACCTTCCCTGGATTGAGAAAACAACAGACAATCTGAGCATTCTTCATGCCGAGGAAATCCTTAACAAAAATCATTACGGCCTCAAGAAAGCCAAGGACCGCATCCTCGAGTACCTGGCTGTGCATAGTTTAATACCCAAGCGCTCCCGTCAACCCATCCTGTGCTTTGTCGGCGCACCTGGCACCGGCAAGACTTCCCTCGGCCAATCCATCGCCGAGGCCATGGAACGCAAGTTCGTGCGCGTTTCCCTGGGCGGCGTGCATGATGAAGCCGAAATTCGCGGCCACCGCCGAACCTATATCGGCGCCTTGCCTGGCCGCATCTTACAGACCATGAAAAAAGCCGGTGTGATTAACCCGGTTTTCATGCTTGATGAAGTCGACAAGCTTAGCTCAGACTTCCAGGGTGATCCCGCAGCTGCCCTTTTGGAAGTGCTTGATCCCGAGCAAAACTTCGCCTTCCAGGACCATTACCTGGATATTCCCTACGATTTGTCCTCGACGCTGTTCATCACCACCGCCAACTCGGCGGCGGCCATCCCACCCGCTTTGCTGGACCGGATGGAGTTAATTGAGTTCCCTGGTTACATCCAGGAGGACAAGCTTGAAATCTCCCGCCAATTTCTCATTCCGGAACAATTGCTGCAAAACGGTCTGGACGAAGAGCCCATCTTCTTTACCGATGCCGCCTTGATTCGCGTTATCGAAGCCTACACTTATGAAGCCGGCGTGCGCAATCTTGAAAGGGAAATCGGGGCTATTTTGCGCAAAATCGCCCGGTTGAAATCCGAGGGTAAACCCATCCCCACCCGCGTCGACGAAGAGGACATCCAGGGTTATCTCGGACCGCAGGAATTTTTCCAGCAAAACGCCGAACTGGTGGACGAAATTGGACTTGCCACCGCCATGGCCTGGACGGAAAGTTCCGGCGAGATTATGCCAATCGAAGTGTTGGCCATCCCGGGCAAAAGCAACCTTCAAATCACCGGCCAGATTGGTGAGATTATGCAGGAATCAGCCCAAGCTGCGCTCTCGTACCTGAAATCCAGGGCGGAATTGTTCCAAATTCCTGAGGGATTCTTTGAAGAATACGACGTTCACATCCACGTGCCGGAAGGTGCCATTCCAAAGGATGGACCCTCCGCCGGGATTACACTGGCCACCGCCATTACCTCGGCTGTCCTGGGTGTGCCGGTCAGGCACGATGTTGCCATGACTGGTGAAATCACCCTGCGGGGGCGTGTGTTGCCTGTGGGTGGGGTGCGGGAAAAGGTTCTCGCCGCCTATCGGGCCGGCATCAAAAAAGTGCTGCTCCCCAGGAAAAATGAGAAAGACCTGGAGGAATTGCCCGCCAGGATTTTCGACACGCTAAAAATTGTTTTCGTGGAACACATGGACGAGGTTTTGGCTGAGTCCCTCAGCAATCCGCCGGTTTTCGCGAAGCCCCATAAGGCACCCAAGTCAAAAAGCAGGAAAACCGCCCAAACCGGTACGGATGAATCGCCCAAGGTGATCTGAAGCCACCTTCAATCGCCCAAAGCAGCCCTAATCCGAATTGTTTTCTTGGTCAAGCGCCTGGATGCCGTTTTGAACCTGGATTAACACCTGGTTCAATTCTGCTTCCAACCGCCTTAGCATGTCCCTGGCGTAGCTGTCGGCTTCCTCTTGCGTTTGTGAGGCGTTCTTCCGGGCTTGGTCTTCAATTTGCGCCACCCTATCCTGCGCGGCCTGGTAGACCTCACTCTTCTCAATCATCTTCTCGCTTTTTTCGCGGGCAAGCAGCAGCGTCCGGTTAGCTTCTTCCTGTGCTTGGGCCAGGATGCGGTCCTTTTGCGCGATGACCTGCTGGGCCTTCTTGATGTCGTCGGGGATGGAGATGCGCATCTGATCGATGATATCCATGAAAGCGTTTTCATCCACCACGACATTTCGGGTCAGCGGAATCGGCTTGCTGTTATTGAACAATTCTTCCAGACGGTCCACAAGATGCAGAATGTCCATTATTTCTCTCCATCACTCATCATTCAGACTTAAAGTTTATCATTCTTTGGCGCTTTTCTCAGGTAAAGCTTGTTAATCCTTGATGGAGGTCTCCGGGCGCGGTTTCGCGTCTTCGTCCAACTCCCTGAAGCGCCGCGCCAGTGCTGCTCTGACGTTCTCTGGCACCATGCTCGAGACATCCCCACCCAGGCTGGCAATCTCCTTGACGGTGGAAGAGGACAGGAAAGTATTGCTCTCCGTGGTGATGAGCGCGATGGTGTCAATTTCGGGCTCCAGCCGGTTATTCGCCAGCGCCATGCGGAATTCGTACTCGAAATCCGAGAACACCCGCAGCCCGCGCACGATGGCATGCGCGCCGATTTGCTTGGCAAAATTAATCGTCAGTCCCGAATACCCGATAACGCTGATTCTCTCATCCCCCTGCAGTACTTCCCTCACCAGCTGGATGCGCTCTTCTGGCGAAAAGAGCAGGGTCTTGAGGGGTCTGTCGTACACCGCGACCACCACTTCATCGAACATCCGGGCTGCCCTGCGGGCGATGTCCAGGTGTCCAAAGTGAATTGGGTCAAATGTGCCAGGGAATAGTACGCGTGTCATTAGCTCATGTCTCCATTGCCATCCTGAGATGGCCAAAAAGTATCAACAGCCTGGTGTAACGCCAGGTTTTCGTCAGAAATCAACTCCGGATCTTGCTTGAGCACTTCTTCGGCGATGGCCCGTGCTTTTTGGATAACACGGGTATCCGCCAGGTTCGCCATTTTCAAATCCACGAAACCCGCCTGCCGTGTCCCTAAAAAGTCCCCCGGTCCCCGTTGGGAGAGGTCTTTTTCAGCCAGCACAAAACCATCATTGGTTTCGGTCATCACTCTCAGCCGCTCATTTTCAGCCGCGTCATCTGTCTCCGGGATGAGCACGCAGTAGGATTGGGCTTCGCCGCGTCCAACTCTCCCCCTGAATTGGTGCAGCTGGGCCAGGCCAAAGCGGTTCGCGCCTTCTATGACCATCATGGTGGCGTTGGGAATATCCACGCCCACTTCCACCACGGAGGTCGAAACCAGCACGTCATAGTCCTTGTTGCGAAAGGCCAGCATCACCGCGTCTTTCTCAGCTGGTTTCAGCCGGCCGTGCACCAATCCAACCCGCAAATTCGGGAAAATCTCCTTTTGAAGCCGTTCGCTTTCCTCCACCGCCGCCTTGCTCTCTTCATTGTCCCCCTGTTCCACCAGTGGATAGATGATGAATGCCTGGTAGCCCTTCGCCACCTGGGATTGGATTTGGCCATATACCTGCTCACGCTCAGCCGGCAGGACAATGCTGGTTTCAATCGGTCGCCGACCAGCGGGCATCTCATCCATGATGCTGACATCCAGGTCCCCAAAAATCGTCAATTGCAGAGACCGCGGAATGGGCGTGGCCGTCATCACGAGCAAATGGGGGTTGTCTCCCTTGCCGCGCAAGGCCGCCCGTTGTGCCACCCCAAAACGATGCTGTTCATCCACCACCACCATCTGCAAACGTTGAAACGCGACCGGGTCTT
>JAKOSR010000064.1 GCA_029777225.1 Chloroflexota bacterium | reverse complement strand
TGCATCACATGGGTTGCCCAGGCGCGCACGTTTTGCGGGTCCGGCAGGTCCGCGTAAAGCTGGCGTGCTTTTTCGACTTCCACAGCGTAATCCGTTTCCTCCAGGTAAGGCGCTATGATGTTGTGCAGCTTTTTTCGAAAGGCCTTGGCCAGCTCCGCTTTATTACGGGCACGGGGTGCTTCGGCGCGTATCAACTCAGCAAGCATGTCTTCCGGGAGCGCCAGGTCACGGTATTTCCTGGAGGCGCGCACGGACGCAATCAAATCGGAGTAGTCATCCAGTGGGTTCATTTGGAGAGCAGAAAGGCGATTTCGTTGGAATACTCGAAGGTTTGGATGGTGTAAGACAAACCAGCCATCAGTTTTTCAAATTGTTGGGTGTATGTTTGGCGCATACCCTTGGCGTGCCCTCCCAGGCTGCGCAGTGGATAGGAGAGCAGGATGTGCTCGGTGTTAAGCACCTCCAGCAGGCGGGGGGCAATGGCCTTGTCCATCTGGTCCAGCAGGGGCACCAATTTCAACATCAAAACCAGTTGCACCGATTCGGTGGGCACCCAGGAGGATAAATCCTGCACCGTCGCGTTGCCTTGAATGCCAAACAGCTCGAAGTAAGCCGCAATGAAAGCCATCATCGGCTCCACCACATCAACTGCCTGGTAGGTGAAGTTTTCGGTCAGTGGCATCCAGGGGATGGCCAGGGGGTTCAGGCCGCAGGCCAGGTCCAACACGGAGTTGATTGCACCGAGGCTCTTGAGGCAAGTGGCATAGAAGGTATCCAGGGTTGGCAGGCGTTCCGCGGTGGAATTGTGCAAGCGCATCATTGCGCTGGCGGTGGCCTTGAGGGCCGCGCTGTCGCCAGGGGGTAAGGCTTTAAAATTATCCAGCCACTGCGCGTAGTTGAGCTTGGGGGTTAGGTACGCACCGGTCAATTGGTGCAGGCGCGCGCGGGTTGCCTTGAGCGCTTTGGCAGAGGACCCAAACTTTTGCAGTTCTTTCGCGGCAATATTTTGAACAAGCTGCATGGAAAGCTGGGCATACTTGGGGGAGGAGCGGACCTCGCGCACCAGGTCAGCAAGCCGTGTGTCCGCGTCAGAGGGCATTTTGGTTTCCAAGCGCTGACATCAGTTGGGTCATGAAACGCAGGTTGTGCTGGGTGGCAAGCCGGCCATAACCTGAGTCCTGCATGCGATAAAGATGGTAAAGATAGCCGAGGCTCAAATCCTGGCAGCAGGGGCAATCACAGCCCGGTGAAATCGGACCTTTGTCGCGCGTATTCTCTTCGGAATTGATATACCTGTAGCGGAACCAGTCATTCCCAGTCCCGGGGATTCCTCCTGCTTCACGCCAGGCATAAAGGCGGCCGTGTCGCGCGTCCCGCGTGGGCATGGCGCAGTCGAACAACTCGTAACCCATTCGGTAACAAGCCGCTACGCTTTCTGGAAAGCCGATACCCAGGGCGTGGATGGGAAATTCACGGGGAACGACCGACCGTGTGTATTCGAGTATGTCAGTCAACAAGCGCGAGTGCTCGTCCAGCGGCCAGCCACCGAAGCCAAAGCCGTCAAAGCCAATTTCGAGCAGACTCTCGGCACACCGCTTGCGCAAGTCGAACTCGCCGCCACCCTGGATGACGCCGAACAAGAGCGGGCGTGAGCCGGCTTCCAAATGCCTGGAGGAGAGCTGGCGTTCGTATTCCGCCCGGGCGCGTTTGGCCCAGGCCACGGTACGCGTGACACTTTGTTCCTGCTCTTCCCGCGAGGCATTGGCATGCGTGCATTCATCCAGGCAAATCAGGACGTCCGAGCCATAGCCAAATTGAAGTTGCACGCTTTTTTCGGGGGTGAGGAGGAGCTTACGTTTTGAGCCTTCTGGATAGAAAATGATGCCTTTTTCGTTGATGCTGCCAAACTTACTGTTTTGCCTGATGAGGGAATAGGCCTGGAAACCACCGGAATCGGTCATAATCAGCCCGGACCAGCCGGCCATCGTGTGCAAACCACCAAAGTTGCTGATGACCGACGAACCGGGTTTTTGCATCAGGTGGAAGGCGTTCATCATCACGGCCTGGACGCCAACGCGCTGAAGGTCCGCGCTGGAAAGCGTGCGGACGAATCCGAAGGTCGCGTCTGGCAGGAAGGCGGGCAGGTTGACCGAATGGCCACGAAGCTGGAGCGTGGGACGTGTGAAAATTATTTCCTCCTCGACGGGGTATCCAAAACCAGGATAAATTCCGCTTTTTGGTTCTGGACTTGTTGCAGGATTTGCTCAGCTTCCCCCAATAACAGGCGCTCAGAGCGCGGGGTCAGGTCGCAGGCGAGGAAAACGCGCTGCTTTTTACCAAAAACGCGGGTCACATCCTCCAAAAGTCTCACCATCCTGTAGGGGGTGTCCATCAGGATGAGCGGCGTGGCCGTATTGCTAAGTTTCTGAAGGGCGCGTTCGCGTTCCTCCGCTTTTGGCGGCAGGAAGCCGGCAAAATGGAAGCGGTCCAGGTTGAATGGGCAGACCGAGATAGCAGCCATCAGGGAAGAAGCGCCGGGGATGGGTGAGATGGGGATGCCCATTTCCTGCAAGACGCGGATGAGCTCGCGGCCGGGGTCCGAGAAGACCGGCGTGCCACAATCGGATACCAGGGCCAGGTTTTTACCCTCCATCAGCATCAGGAGGTAATCCTGGATGATGGTACGCTCGTTATGTTCATTGAGTTCGGCCAGGGGCGTCTGGACGCCCAGTTGCTTGAGCAGGCGGGAGCCGTTCTTTCTCTCCTCGCACAGCACCAGGTCCACCGACTTCAACGTCTCAATCGCCCGCTGGCTGATGTCGTCCGGGTCGCCGATGGGGGTGGCAACAATGTACAGCCGCCCGAAAGGGCGTTTCTCGTTCACGCTAATTTTCCTTGGTTTTGCATGTCAGGATTATAAATCAGGCTGCGGCAAAACCGCCGCCAAATTATTATGGCATAATACACGCATTCTTTTTATGGAGACTTATGAAAAAACTAAGCCGATTGACTAAAGTATCACTACTTTTGGCGGTCCTGTTCACGCTGGACAAGGTCCTGGGCGTGCTCCGCCAGATGATTATTTCACGCCAGTTTGGCCTCTCAGCCGAGTTGGACGTCTTTAATGCCGCCAACAACCTGCCGGATATGCTCTTTATGCTCATTTCAGGCGGCGCACTGGCCATCGCGTTTATACCGGTACTGACGGAAGTGCTGAACCGGGATGGGCGTGAGAAAGCCTGGTCGCTTTTCTCGAATATTCTGAATATCGCCTTCCTACTTACGGCGGTGCTCTCCGTGGTGGTGGCTGTATTTGCCAAACCGATTATCCAGCACATCATCGCGCCGGGTTTTGACGCGAAACAGGTCGCGTTGGCCGTTGAATTGATGCGCCTGAACCTGGTGGCCACGCTGCTCTTCTCAATCAGTGGTTTTTTCATGGCAGGTCTGCAGGCCAACCAGCACTTCCTCCTGCCGGCTTTGGCACCGGTGCTGTACGTGGTGGGTCAAATCTTTGGCGCGCTCATCCTGAGCCCTGCTGAGGGCATCAGCGTTGGCCCCATCACCTTCCCTGGCCTTGGTTTTGGTGTGATTGGGCTCGCCTATGGGGTCATTATCGGCGCCCTGTTGCATCTCCTTATCCAGGTGCCCGGCCTTATCAAGTTCCATTTCCGTTGGAAGCCCGGGGTGGACTTCAAGGACGCGGAGGCCAGGAAAGTGTTCGCGTTGATGGGCCCCAGGCTCATCAGCATGTTATGCATACAGCTCGTGTTCCTTGGAACGGATAACCTGGCTTCGCGACTCGCGGCCGGCTCGGTGAGCGCGTTGACCTATGGCTGGTGGATTATGCAGGTCCCCGAGACCTTGATCGGGACGGCCATCGCGACGGCCATCCTGCCAACGCTATCAGAGTTTTTCAACAACCAGAAATTCGATGAGCTTTCGGCCAAGATTCAACGCGCTGCGAGAGTGATGCTCAGCCTGACCATTCCGATTGCCATTATTTCGGGCATCGTGCTTTTGCCTGTCATCCATCGATTTTTGGGCCTGGAAATGGCTGAAGCCGAACGGGTGACCAATGTCACCAGGGTTTTCCTAATTGGTATCGTGGGGCACTCTCTGGTGGAATTGTTTGTACGTTCGTTTTACGCGATGCAGAAACCGCGTTACCCCATGCTGGGCGCAATCCTGACCCTGGTCATTTTCCTTGGCCTGGGAATTCTTTTGATGCCGCGCCTGGAGGCCGTGGGAATCGCCACAGCCAATACGATTGCTTATGCCACCCAGGCAGTCTTCTTACTGGTGATGTTGGGGAAAACGCTTCCGAGCAAGCTACAGTTGGGCGGCACCTTTGGGCGTGACCTGCTCGCCGCCGCAGTTGGTGGTTTAGCCAGTTACGCGGTGCTCACCTGGCTGCCCGGGCTGCGTGGTGGGTTTTTGGCCGCAATTGTTGGTTTCATCGTGGGTGTGCTCGTGGCCGCGGTGTTCGTCCGCAGGGAATTGGGAGAATTAACCCAGTTGTAAAAATGGGTATAATGGCGCCTTATGGTAGAAAACAACGAAATTGAAAACAATTCAAGCATGGGCTCCGGCCAGACACCGGAGTTCCCTGAGCTCGATAATAATTTACCGGCGGAAGACCTGGGCCAGGAAACAAGCGCGAACGCCACGGACTTGGAAGAAACGCAGGAGAATCCTGTTGGCGATGGCCAAGCCCCGGTGCCTGCCAAGAAAACCAAGAAAACAGGCAGGCGTTGGGTGTGGGCGTCCATTCTGGCCATGCTGGTGCTGCTCATCGCGGGCGTGATTTGGGGTTATCGCGCTGGCATCCAAAAACGGCTTGACAAACAAAATTCCGCCGTGATGGACCGCATAGCCCAGCAATTGGCGCTGGCCTATGACGATATTAACGCGCAGAATTACGAAAACGCCAAGGTCAGGGTTGAGTACATCATAGAGCTCTATCCGGGCTTCCCCGGCGCGGAAGAAATGCTCAGCGACATTATGCTGCATTTGGAAGCGCCAACTCCTGTGCCGACTGTGGAAACAGTGGAAACGCCAATTCCTGTGGCCACCGCCACACCCGATACCAGGGGAGAGGAAGAAACCTTCGCGCAAATCCGCCAGCAGATTTTGGATCAGGACTGGGAAGGCGCCATCCAAAACATCATGTCCATGAAGGAAAACCACTACGAGTACAAGACGGTTGAGCTGGATGGCTTTTACTTTATCGCCCTGCGCAACCGCGGGATGCAGCTGGTGTATGCCGGCCAACTGGAACAAGGGATTTACAACCTGACCGTTGCCGATAACCTCGGCGCGCTCGATGGGGAAGCGGATGGGGTCAGGAATTGGGCAAGCATGTACCTGACTGGGGCAAGCTTCTGGGATTCAAACTGGGCCTCTGCCGTGGAAATCTTTGGAGACCTTGCGACGCAATTGCCTTACCTTTCCGACTCGTCGGGGATGACCTCCACGGAGCGCTACCGCATCGCGCTATACCGCCTGGGCGACCAATTCGCGGCCAATGGCGATTATTGCACGGCCGCGGATTATTACCAGCAATCCCTGGCCATCGGGGGTAATCCCGATATCCAGGCCACCGCGACCGCATACGCGGAAGCCTGCGCGGGCCCACAGGAGACGCTCACACCTCCCCTTGAGACTCCCGGAACAGGTGTGACTCCCACGCCCACCACGGAAGTTACTAACACGCCTTAAAATTCAATCTGTAAAATAGGATAGTACGCACGCAAGCGCTGGTTGATCTTTGTTTCAACCCAGCGCTTCGGCGTATAAGTCATGTTCGAGCGCGCCAGTGACCCGCACGGGGACCATCTCGCCAACATCCGCGGACCCTCGGGCGATGACGAGTCCGTCTATCTCCGGCGCGTCCCGCCAGGTGCGCCCCACGATGACGCCTTGTTCGGGCGCGGTACCCTCCACCAGCATGTCCAATTGCCGGCCAATCAGCCCCTGGTTCTTGCGCAACGAGATTTTGGCTTGCAGGCGCATCAGCTCCGCCTGCCGGGCTTCTTTCTCAGCTTGGGGAATGGGATCGCCAAGTGGTTCAGCAGGGGTTCCATTTTCGGGGGAAAAAGGAAAAACCCCAAGATGGTCGAATTCCATTCTTGCAACGAAATCCATTAATTGCTGGAACGCGGTATCGGTCTCGGTAGGGAAGCCAACAATCATGGTCGTCCGCACCACCAGCCCGGGGATGCGTTCCCGCATGGACATCAGCGTATCCTCCACCCAGGCAATGTCAGAAGGCCGTGACATCGATTTGAGCACAGCTGGGGAAGCATGTTGCAGCGGGATGTCGAGATAAGGCAGCAGGTTGTTCTCCCCGGCCATCAGTTCCATCAGCGGCCCGCGCTGGAACCCCGGAAAAGTATACAGCAGCCGCACCCAGGGAATGTCTTGGATTTGGGGAAGCAGTTGCTTCAGCAGGCTGGCCAGGTCGGTGCCAGGCTGTGAATCACGGCCGTAATCGGTCACGTCCTGCGCGATAAGGTTGATTTCTTTTACCCCGTGGGCTTGCAGCTCCAGCGCGTCCGCGATGACTTCTGCTGGTTGGCGGCTGACGAGCGGACCCTTAATCAGCGGGATGGCGCAAAAAGCGCAGGAGCGCCGGCAGCCATCCGCAATCTTGAGGTAACTGCTGCCGCCCTGGACCACCGAGGCATGCGCGTTATTGGCATGCACCAGTGCCGGGTAGGGTGGCAACTGAGTGAGCGGAGACAGCTTGGGGACGGATTTGAGTTGATTGGCCACGTAGAGGATATCCGCCAGGTTGCGGGTGCCCATCAGGCCGTCGATGCCATCCACCTCGTTGAGCAACTCGCGTTGTTGGCGCTGCGAAAGGCAACCCGCGGCAATTAGGAATTGGCCGGGTTTTTTGCGCGCGGCCAAACGGGTCAGCTCCGTGATGGATTCCGTTCGCGCGTCGTGGATGAAACCGCATGTGTTCACGATAATGAAGTTGGCTTTATTAGCGCTTTCCAGTTGCTTATAGCCCTGCTGGTTGAGCAACTGGCTCATGGTGCTGGAATCGACCAGGTTTTTAGCACAACCAAGCGTGAGGATGTGAAAGGTGTCAGGTTTGATGCTCATGGTTTAGTTTTGGGTGGTGGTAGGGCGGGGAGTCATGGTGGGGGTGGTTTCACCGCTTGGGATGCCGGCCCCGACGCCTTTTTGAATAGTGACCCCGTTAAGGTCAAAAACCAGCCAGGCCGGTACACCAAAGGATTGAGCGTTGGCGTCCACCGCTTCCTGGTTAAAGATGATTTCCAAACCCGCCAGGTTGCCCGTTTCCAGGTTTATTGCTTCCTCCCCCACAAAGGACATCACGTTGCCGGCTTCCAGCCGTCCCTGGTATACCTGTTCGTCATCCACGCTCACGCGCAGCCAGCTGTTTTGCCTGGCAAGGATGATGACCTCCAGCGCGGCGTCTGAGTATTGGGGGGTGTAAAATGGGGTGGCTGTTGGGTAGGTCACTTCAGCGGCCGGTTCTGTGGCCGTCGCTTCAAACAGGACGCCATTGGCGCTTAGGGAGGGCGTGCTCATGAGCACATCCAAAACCGCGGGGATTGTCTCCGCGGATTGCGCCTCGCTCGTTGACTGCGTCAGGCGCGCGATACCCCAGATGAGAAAGAAAAGAATGCCCAGCACCAGGATGGTGCCAAAGAAAAGGTCAAGCGTGAAAAACCGGCGGAGGGAAAGCAGAAACGGCGATAGGGCCTGAGCGCTCGGCCGAGAGCCCGATCCGCCCTTTACGACTGGCTTGATACGGGCTTCCTGCAGCGCATCAGCGAATTGTGATAGCAGGTTGCGGGTTTCAAGGTTTAGGAACTCGCCATAGCTTTGCAGCATGCCGCGGGCCTGCATCGCGTTGGAGAAAAAGGAAAGGTCACCCCGTTCCAGCGCGGCGATTTGGTTTTTGGGGATGTGGGTGCGCTCAGAGGCTTCCTCGAGGTCCAATCTCAGGTAACGCCGCCTGGCCACCAGCTCACGGCCTATCGCCTGCAGGATGAGCTGGGAATTGGAGGGCGGCTGTGGTTCAGCATTGAGATCAATTGCAGGGGTTGGAGCGGGGCGGGTTGGCTTGGTTCTTGGGACGCGTTTTTTAGCAGTCAGGGCGCTTTTGGGGATTTGTGTTTTCGCTGTCGCCGGAGTTGAAGGGACTTCTAATGGGGCTTGTTCCTCCGAAACCTCAGCGGGGGTCTGGGTTTGTGCTTGCGCAGGCGGCGTGGTGGCAGGTTTAGCGCTGGGGGTTGATTCTTCTTCAACACCAAGGTAAGCCGCGTAAACCCGTAGAAAACCGCGGGCCTGCGTGATGGAGCTCAACTCGCTGTAGTCATCCACCTCCAAATCCTGAAGAATGGACAGGCGGATGCGTGTGGCTGAGGCCACCTGTTCCAGGGGGATATGGTTTTCTTCCCTAATTTTTCTTAGGTAGGATCCGGTAATGACAGGCATGTTGTCATTCTAACAAAAACCAGCCTGATCTACCAGAAAGGCGAAAATCAGGCTGGTCAATGCTCTTTGGAAGCAAAGCAGGCTTTGAGGCCTTCTTCTATTCCTCCGCGGGGGTTTCCTCGACTGTTTCCATAACCTCAGGTTCAACCGCCGCGGGTTTGACTGGGGAGGCCTTGGCAACTTCACCTTCACGGCGGACGTAAACCTGGATTTCAGGCACGAGGTCAAGCGTGAGGTTGATTGGGAGGGCAAAATCGCCGAGGGTGCGGATGGGTTCCATCACGATTTGGTGACGTTCAACTTCCACACCGGTGATTTCCTTGATTTTTTCCACAATCATTTGTGAGGTGACTGAACCATACAGCTTGCCTGTTTCCCCGGCTTTTACGCCAAAGGTCAGTTCAAGTTGGTTCAGGATTTCCGCGACACCCTTGAGTTCGTTGTTGAGCACGGCACGTTTTTCAGCGGCTTTCTTGCCGATGGAATCAGCCAGTTTCAGAGAACCTTCAGTGGCGGGGAGAGCGAGACCCTGCGGGATAAGGTAGTTGCGGCCGTAGCCATCAGCGACCTTTTTAATATCCCCCGCGCGTCCCAATTTGTAAACATCTTTCAATAACAATACTTTCATCACAAGCCCTTTCTAAAATTGTTGTTGTGTTCTGCTCAAAATGAAGGGTACAACACCCGAGCCGGACAATAATACCACAAACATTGTTCAAGGTTGCATGAGAATTTGTCAAGTTCTACAAGCAAGTAATGTATTTTGAGGTGTGTGTACCAATCTCGAACGCATCATTTCCAAATAACCTTTCTGGAGCAAATTTGTCGGGGCAAGGTGTGGAAGTCCCTGGATTTAATGGTGTACTCAGCCTAGAATCACATGCAGTTGGTCCAATTTTTGAAACGCTTTGGTAACCATTTAAAATGGGCTTGGGCCGGTTGATTAGGTTATACTTAATCCCTAAATCATTCACCGAACTGAAAGGTAAGGTATGACCGATAAACTCAGCTTTTCTGACTGGCAGGAAAATTATTATCAGCCTGCCATCCGCAAGTTCCCCGAAAGAAAATCCGAATTCACTACTTCCTCCGGCATCCAACTGCCACCCATCCTGCCACCCGGTCCGGCTGAACTGGCAGCAATGGACAAGCTGGGCTTTCCCGGTGAATACCC
>JAKOSR010000063.1 GCA_029777225.1 Chloroflexota bacterium | reverse complement strand
CTTGGGTGGGGTGGCGGCGTTTGCCACGCTACTCAAGGCGGGCTGGATTTTTTACAGCCGTCGTTACATCGACCATCACGCCAAGTTAAAGGGCGTGCTGTGTGCCGACCAGGATACCTTCGTATCCGATACGGCTGGGAAAGTAAATTATTTCTTTGTGAAAAACGGCCAGCAAAGGCCCATCCTGCTCATCCACAACGTGCACATGACCGCCGGTCTGCATGAGCTCGCGCCCATCTTCGAGGCCTTCCGCACGCACCGCCCCGTCTACGCCATGGACCTGCCCGGCTTTGGCGCGTCGGACAAAACCGACCGACCGTATCGCCCCTCGCTTTTCCAGTCCACGATTGTGGAATTCATCCGCGAAAAAATAGGAGTCAGTTGCGACGTCATCACCATGGGCCTCTCAAGTGAATTCGTGGCCATGGCAGCCAGGGAAAATCCCGAATGGATTCACTCCATCATCATGATTAACCCGACCGGTTTTAACATGCCGGCGTCGCCTTCCAATGTGCAGGGGCAACCCTCCTTCGCGGTCAAAAACCTGCTCTATACCATCCTGGCGGTTCCCCTGTGGAGTTTGCCGATTTTTGACCTTTTCAGCAGCCGGCCGGCCATCGTGCGCTATTACCAAAAGCGCTTTGAGTATGCCCTGCCGCCAGAACTGGCGGATATCGCCTACAATGCGGCTCATCAACCCGGGGCCCACTTTGCCCCAATGGTCTACTTGTCCGGCAAACTAAGCACACCCTCCGTCCGTGAAAAAGTCTATCGCCCCCTCAATGTGCCAGTCTTGGTTCTCCTGGATAATGAATCCACGCTCAAGTTCGATATGCTGCCTTCCCTGGTGCGCGAGAATCCCAACTGGTCCACCGTCAAGGTGCGCCAGTCCCGGGGCATGCCCCATTTTGACCGGCCCGGGGAGACCTTCCGGGTCATGGATGAATTCTGGAAGAAGCACGAAGAACCAGCCGGCAAGCGCACCAAAAAGTAAAAATCGCTCTCGAGGAAACCGCATGGAAAAATCGCCAAACCGCAAGTCCATCCATCCTATAAGCCTGGTGGCTGTCCTGGTGCTGGCAGCCGCTATCGTTGGGCTCGGCTACCTCTTGATTAAGCTGGCAACAACCGGCGAGCCCAAGGTGGAACAGACCCCGGTTTACAACATCACCCTCATCCCGGCCCCCACCGAAACCGCCGTGGTGCTCACCCCCACGCCGGAGGCCACTTCCACGCCCGAGAGCCCGGTCTTGCTGCCCGAAGGGGTGATTGGCATGAATGCCTACGTCCAGGTGACTGGCACCGAAGGGCTCGGCCTGCGCATGCGCGCTGAACCGGGCACTTCCGCCGCGATTAACTTCCTTGCCGCGGATGAAGAAGTGTTCAAAGTGATTGGCGGCCCCGTCACGCAGGATGGCTATACCTGGTGGCAGTTGGAAGCGCCTTATGACCAAACCCGGGTCGGCTGGGCTGCGGACTCATTCCTGGCTGCCATCACCCTCACCACGCCCACACCCTAAACGAAATCGTCATGAAACGGGAAACGTCGCCTTGAAACTCATTCACTCCAAACGGGAAAAGCCAAATAAGCACCGTAGCAAGGAACCCATGCTGGATTCCTTCCACGATACCATGCTGCGCACCCGGCTGGAGGTTGGCAGTGCCCAGTCGGTTGGCCGGGTTCGTTCCCACATGGAAGATTCGGCCCTCACGCTCGTTTTTCAAACCTGCACCCCCGATTCCCAGCACACGCTCGGGGTTTTTATCGTGGCTGATGGTATGGGCGGGCATCTCAATGGCGAGGTGGCCAGCAGCCTGGCGGTCCAGACAGTCAGTGGCAGGCTCATCCAATCCGTGTTGGAACCCCTGCGCCTGGGGCAGCACACCTTCAGCGCTGAGGAGATGGACACCGCGCTCACTGAAGCTTTGCAGGCAGCCCAGGCCAATGTGCTTGGCGCTGTCTCGGGCGGTGGCACCACCCTAACCCTGGGCTTGGTGTTGGACCACACGCTCCACATCGCGCATGTGGGCGATTCAAGGCTATACCTTGCAGAAGGCAACGGGCCGCTTACCGCGCGCACCCTGGACCACTCGCTCATCCGCAGGCTACTCGACCTCGGTCAAATCAGTTCGGAGGATGTGAACAACCATCCCCAGCGCAACGTGCTTTTCAGGGCCCTGGGCCAGGCTGAGGGCTTCAAAGCGGATATCACCTCCATTCCACTCACCACGCCCTCGCTCATGTTGCTTTGCTCAGACGGGCTGTGGGGTCAGGTGGACGAGGCTTCAATTCAGCGCACACTTGAAACCCAGCCAGACCTGCAAAACGCCGCGCGGAGATTGGTCTCTCAGGCAGACGAGGCCGGCGGTGTGGATAATGTCAGCGTCATCCTGGTGAAAATTCAGTAGAAGGATGGAGTAATGGACTCAGGCAACAAACGCAGCAAAATTCTGGTTGTCGATGATGAAAAAGGATTGGTCAGAATCATCCGGCTAAACCTTGAGCACGATGGTTTTGAGGTGGTGGAAGCCAATAACGGCGCCCAGGCCATGGATAAATTGCGCGCCACCCTGCCCGACCTGGTACTGCTGGATGTCATGATGCCGGATTTAGATGGTTTCACCGTTCTGAAGATGATTAGGGAGGTCGGAAGCACGCCCGTTATCATGCTCACAGCCAAGGGCGAGGAAAACGACAAAGTCCGGGGGCTTGAAATGGGCGCGGATGACTACGTCACCAAGCCATTCAGCCCGAGGGAGCTCACCAGCCGGATCCGCGCCGTGCTGCGGCGGGGCAGCTTTGCCGACCAGGAGGAAAAGGGCAAAATTATCGTGGATGACCGCCTGACCATCGATTTTGACCGTCATGAAGTCTGGGTGGAAGGCGAATTGGTCCAGCTGCGCCCCACGGAATACCGTCTCCTCTACCACTTGGTCCAAAACGCGGGCTGGGTGCTCACGCACGACCAAATCCTCAGCAAGGTTTGGGGCTACGAGTACGAAAACGAACCCCATTACGTGCGCCTTTACATCAACTACCTGCGCAAAAAGCTGGAGAAAGACCCGGCCAACCCCCGCTACATCCTCACCGAACGCGGCGTCGGCTATCGATTCGTCGATTACAAGCGGGAAAACCTGAATAAATCCTAAAAACGCCCTGAATCTGTCCGTCAGAGTGGCGCGTTGAACCTTATAATTGTTTTATCCAACCTGGCACCGCGTGGATGAGCCAGCCTGTTTACCATAAAGCATTGCAATAATAACTTCATATTTGTCACCTATTCTTTTCAATTATCAAAACTCAAGGAGAGAGCCATGGCCAAAGAAAAGAGTAAATCGACGCCAAAAACGGAAAAAGCCAAGCCCGTCAAAGCCAAGGTCGTTGAGCAACCCGCTGGTGAGGTAGCCCCGCACACAGCCAAAATGCCTGAAATCCCCGACAAGGTTTACGAAAAGGAACTCCAGAAGCTGCAGATTGAGTTGGTCAAACTCCAAGGCTGGATTAAGGAAAAGGGCCTGAGGGTTGTGGTGTTGTTTGAGGGCCGAGACGCGGCCGGCAAGGGTGGCACCATCAAGCGCATCACCGAGACGCTCAACCCCCGCATTGTGCGGGTGGTAGCCCTGGCGACCCCCACCGAACGGGAGAAAACCCAGTGGTACTTCCAGCGCTACGTCGCGCATCTGCCGGCTGCCGGGGAGATGGTTCTGTTTGACCGCAGCTGGTACAACCGCTCCGGTGTGGAACGCGTCATGGGCTTCTGCACCCAGGAGCAGGTGGAGGAATTCTTCCGCTCGGTGCCTGAGTTTGAAAAGATGTTAATCCGCTCCGGCATTATCCTGATTAAGTACTGGTTCTCGGTCAGCAACGAAGAGCAGGAGCACCGTTTCCAGGCCCGCATGAACGATATCACCCGGCGCTGGAAGCTGAGCCCCATGGATCTCGCCTCCCGCAGTCACTGGGTGGAATACTCCAAGGCCAAGGATGAGATGTTCCGTTTCACCGATACCAAGCAATCGCCCTGGTACGTGGTTAACGCGGATGATAAAAAACGCGCCCGGCTCAACTGCATCAGCCACCTGCTGAGTAAAATCCCCTACGAAGACCTCACGCCTGAGACCATGGTTTTGCCACCCAGGCAGGAAGACTCAGGCTACGTTCGTCCACCCATGAGCGACCAGACCTTCGTGCCTGATTATCCCATTCCGGGGTACTAAACAATTGCGTTCAGGCCGGCTTACGCCCGTAAAAGTTTAAGCCGGCAAAAAATGGGGAGTGGAGCCTGACATTTCAGGCAGGCACGGGCAGGTTGAACAGGCGACAGGCGGCTTGGGTGGTCACCTGCGCCACTTCTTCCACGCTGATGCCCCTCAGCGCCGCCACGCGCTCAGCCACCAGGGCAATGTAAGCCGGCTCGTTACGGGAACCCCGATGGGGGTGAGGCGGTAAAAAGGGCGCATCGGTTTCCAGGAGGATGTGATTCAGCGGCAGGGCGGCCGCCAGCGCGTGTTTTTCCCGCGCGTTCTTATACGTCACTGGTCCGCCAATTCCAAAACAAAATCCAACTTCCAGCAGGGGTGTCGCCTGCTCCAGGCTGCCGTTATAAGCGTGCATGACCCCCGGGGCCTGCTTGAGGGGGCTCTGGGAGGGCAGCGCATGGCACCAGTCCACCAGCATATCCGTCAGGTCGGCGCTCGAGTCGCGCTCGTGGATTATGACCGGCAGCCCCAACCGCGCGGCAAGCGTCAACTGCTCCCGCAGCACGGCTTGCTGCGTATCTTTGGGAGCGTAATCGCGGTAGTAATCCAACCCAATTTCGCCGATGGCCACCACGGCCGGGTTTTTGGCCAGTGCTTCCATTGCGCTGGCGGCGTCTGGCGTCCAGCTAGTGCTGTAATTGGGGTGCACGCCCACCGCCAGGCTCACAAAACCGGGGTACTCAGCGGCCAGCCTCAGTTGCTGAGGCGTGGACTCAAGGTCCACGCCGGGGTTGATAATTCTCTGGACTCCGCTGGCAAGCGCCGCGGAAACAACCTCCTGGCGGTCTGCGTCGAAATCCTCAAAGTTCAAATGGCAATGACTGTCGATGAGCATGGTGAACCTCAGCACAAGAATATCATAATCTGTACTCCCAGGCACAGCCTCGCCCAAACCGGGTAAAATGCTGGCATGGAATCCCAACAAGGACCACTTGTCTATGTAGGCATGAGCGGCGGGGTTGATAGTACCGTCGCCGCCTACCTGCTGCGCGAACAAGGCTACACCGTGAGGGGTGTGCACTTGTTGCTCTGGCATGGCCAGGACATCAACCCGGTTGCCGCGGCCGCGCTCGAGCGGGTGCGCCTCGCTGCGGACCAACTGGGCATCCCGCTGGAAGTCCTGGATTGGCAGCAGAAGTTCAGGGCCAGCGTTATTGAACCGTACGTGCGCGACCTCAAGGCGGGGCTCACCCCCAACCCCTGTATCACCTGTAACCGCGCCATCAAATGGGGCGCGCTGCTGGACTACGTGCAGCGCCAGGGTGCCAGCTGGCTGGCTTCCGGGCATTACGCCCGCCTCAAAAAAGATGCGCGCGGCCTGGTGAGCTTGTGGCGCGGAAAAGACCCGGCCAAGGACCAGTCGTACTTTTTGAGTGGCCTGAAGCAGGAAGTCTTCCAGCACATGCTCTTCCCTCTGGCTGAGTACACCAAGCAACAAACCCGCCAAATGGCCCGGTCCCTGGATTTGCCTGATTTTGAAGGGTTGGAAAGCCAGGACTTGTGCTTTTTGGGGCCCGGAGGCCAGGAAGCCTTCCTGCGGGACTACGCCCCCGAACTGCTCGCGCCCGGCGTGATTGTGGACTCAAGCGGAAATCATTTGGGCGAACATGCCGGCCTGCCGCTTTATACCATCGGCCAGCGCAAGAATATTCGCGTGGCCGCGCCCAGGCCGTATTATGTGCTGGCCAAGGATGTGGTTCACAACCGCCTGGTGGTTGGTTTCCAGGACGAGCTCCCCAGGCACAAGTTGCTGGGCACCGACATCAATTGGATAAGCGGCACCACGCCAGACCTGGCCAGGCCTTACGCCGTTAAAATCCGTTCAGCGGCAGCACCTGTAATATCAAGTTTCCAAGTTCTGGGGAATGGTGATATCATTGCCCAACTACAAAAACCTTTACGAGATATCACGGCCGGCCAGCGAATGGTAATCTATGATGGCGACGAGTGCCTGGGGAGCGCGCTGATCATCGACCATCCGGCCAATAACAATTGGGAAGATTAATGAATATATCCACTTTAATTTTTGGTTGGATTGTGGCGACACTGGTTGGCGCTCTGTATCATCTTTGGAAGGATGGGGGCTTTTGGATGTTGGTGGTATATATCATCGCCAGTTGGATTGGTTTTTTCCTGGGTCACCTGGCGGCCAGCAAACTCGGTTTGGACTTTCTCGCGGTGGGTCAGCTCCAAATGGGGGGCGGTATCGTCGGTAGCATCCTCATCTTATTCCTCGCGCATTGGCTTGGAAAGGTGAATCAATCCAGCAAGAGCAATTCCTGACTATGACAGATGATTGGGTAGAGGGGACCGCGAAGGAAGGCGACCTGGTCCAGCTGCAAGGCAGCGGTTACAAGAGCCACATCCTGCGTTTGCAGGCCGGCGCGGTTTTACAGACCCATCGCGGGGTCATCCGGCACGACGACGTCATCGGCCAAAAGTGGGGCACCCGGCTGCAATCGCACCAGGGCAATCCCTTCTATCTCTTCCAGCCCGGCCTGGCGGATTTAATCCGCGAGATAAAACGCACCACCCAAATCATGTACCCCAAGGAAATCAGTTACGTGATGATGATTTTGGGCGTGGGCCCGGGCAAGCGCGTGCTCGAGTGCGGTGGTGGCTCCGGCGCGCTCACCACGGCCTTCGCGACCATGGTTGGGGAAGAGGGCAAAGTATACTCCTACGAGCGCAAGCCAGAAATCCAGGCCTTGGCCCGTTCCAACCTGGCGCGCGTCAACCTTGACAGCCGCGTCGTCTTCAAATTGGGGGATGCTGCCGATGGGTTCGAGGAGCGCGATGTCGACGCGCTCTTCCTCGACCTCCCCAACCCCTATGATTATCTGGTCCAGGCTAAAGCCAGCCTTAAAGGTGGAGGCTACCTGGGGATGCTCGTCCCGACAGTCAACCAGGTGGAGCGGTGCCTGCAGGCCCTGCAGCACCACCAGTTCGCTTTTGTGGAAGTCTGCGAAATCCTTTTGCGCTATTACAAGACCGACTGGGATCGTTTGCGCCCCGTGGACCGCATGATTGCGCACACGGGCTACCTCCTGTTTGGCCGCTCGGTGGACCGCCTGGACGCGTTGGAAGAACCGGAAGAAGTGGAAGGAAACGGGGGAGAGCTTTAGGCATGAGCAGCATCGTCTTGCCAGATGACCTTGGCAATCGTCTACTGGCATTTTCATCCGCACAGGGCGTCGGTCTTGAATACAATTTCCCAAAAGGCACCAAACCCTTCCGCCCGGCCGCCGTGCTGATGGCCCTGCTTTTCCGCGACGGGCAATGGCACCTTCTTTACACTCATCGGGCTGAGAACCTGCATGACCACAGCGGCCAGGTTTCCTTCCCCGGTGGCAGCCGGGAAGCGCAGGATGAAAACATCATCGAAACAGCGCTGCGCGAGTCCTATGAGGAAGTTGGTGTCAGGCCGCAGGACGTCCAAATCATCGGCCAGCTGCCCTCGCTGGAACTGGTTAGTTTCTTTGAAGTCACCCCGGTTGTGGGGGTCATTCCCTGGCCGTATGCGTTCAATATCAGCCATGACGAAGTCGCCCGCCTCTTCACCGTGCCTTTGGACTGGTTGGCCAGGCCGGAGAACCTTGTCTATAAAGACCACCAGCTGATGGGTTCCGCCATCCGGGTGCCCTATTTTGCTCCATACGAGGGCGAGGTCATCTGGGGCGCGACGGCCAATATGACCGTAGATTTGTTGAAACTGCTTTAACGCTCAATTACGCAAAGGGACCGCCAAACTGGCGGTCCCTTTGTTGTTCCAGCTCCAAAAGCCAGGGCTTTTGGGTCAGGTGAATTATTCTTCTTCTTCCTTCTTGCCGCGTTCCACCACTTCGGGGGCCTCGACCGCTTCAGCAGCCGGTTCCTTTTCCTGTTCGGAGTAACCGACGGAAATGATAACCTCGGAGGGGTCTGTCAGAACGGTGATTTTGTCACCCAGGTTCAGGGAACCGACGGTAATCAAATCATCCATTGACGCTATCTTGGAGACGTCAACTTCAATCTTGGATGGCAAATCCTGGGGCAGACATTCGAGTTCGAGCTCGAAGACACCCTGGTTCAGGATGACATCAGCCAGTTTGAGCACGGGGGCTTCGCCAACGAGTTCCAGGCCAACCGTGGTGCGCAGTTTTTCGTTCAGGGAAAGCGCCAGGAAGTCGACATGCGTCAGACGACCGTAAATCACGTCACGCTGGCGGTCGCGCACGATGGCGGTGTGTTTCTCACCGTCAACGTCGATGGTGACCAGGCTGGAAGAGGTCAATTTGGACATGATGAGGGAGGTTTCGTGCGCGGGCATCTGGATTGGGAAAGCCTGCAGATGGCGGCCATAAACCACGCCGGGCAGCCAGCCTTCACGCCGCAGCGCGTTGACTTTCTTGCCCATGACAGTTCGTTTTTGTGCTTTGATGATAATTTCTTCTTTAGACATGTTTTTTCCTTTTTGGAGCGCCTCTCACCTCATCCGAGGTTACCCTCGCTCCGTGAATTTGCTGGAGATTCTTTCCAGCGACCCATTATTTTACCCACGAAGGAGAATGGCGTCAAGGAAATGACGTTAATCATGAACCATAGACGCGTGGAAGCACCAGAATCCGGTAATTTTCCGGAAGCTTCACGCGCAGGCAGGGGTTGAGTCGTCAGCTTGACACCGCCCTTGAACGTGATATTATGCCATTTCGGAGAAAAAATGATGAACAGCTTACCAAATGAACCGCAAGAGTCCATTGAAACCCCATCAGAACCAACTGGCAAAAACGAACCTGGAAGAGAGCCCTCCACTTCCGAAAAAAAACAATCTACCACCTGGATTAAGCAGCCTGCCGCCATTATTTCGCTTGTGATGGTCCTGCTCGCGCTCTTCCTGCTCGCCGATTGGCTCATGAGCGGCAGCAAGCCCGCGCGGACCGAGCCAACGCATGCGCCCTCAGCTACAGCCCCGCTTACCGCGCCTGTGGTCCAGGTGGAGCCCCAGGACCCAGCCACCAGCGCACCCACGCCCACACCCCTGGAAACCCGCGTGGTCCCAACCCCCACTGCCACGGTGGTGCCCCGTACGGAGGTGATTACCTACACCCTGGCGGAAGGCGATTCCATTTCTTCCGTTGCCGAAAAATTTGGCCTCTGGCCAGAATCCATCATCTGGGCGAACCGCTACGAATTGGGCGACGACCTCAACCTCTATACCCCCGGCAGGCAGATATACATTCTGCCCGTGGATGGCGTTTATCACGTATGGACGCAGGGCGAGAGCTTGCGCGCGGTGGCCGAGTTTTATGGTGTGACCACCGACGACATCATTGACAACCCGGCCAACCACCTTGACCGGGCCACGCTGGGTGGCCTCACCTCCCCCAACATCCCCGCGGGTACGCACCTGGTGGTGCCTGGCGGCACCATCCCCAACTACTTTGCCGACTCCAGCCTGCTTTCCTACCCGGCTGTGAGCCTGCTCAGGTCCCTTCCCCTTGGCACACCCGAGGATTTCCCCGCGCCGCGTGACCGGGTTGTTGCTTACGAAGTCCAGCCTG
>JAKOSR010000009.1 GCA_029777225.1 Chloroflexota bacterium | reverse complement strand
GGTGGAAGCGCCCAAGGAAACGGGCTTGTACCCGTTGCTTTCCGCGAGCGCCACTTCCGCTTTGCCAAATCCACCTTCGGGCCCGATTACGAGCTGGATGCTGCCTTCAATGTGGTCCTGGCCTGCCCCCAAGACAGCCCCAGTAATTCGAAGGGAAGGTTCGGTATCCTCCCAGGCGATTAACTTGGTCACCTCTGGCAGTTCCCGCTTCACCAACGCGTCGAAAGGCAACACAGGCCTCACCTCTGGTAACCTGGACCGGCGTGATTGTTCGGCCGCTTCCCTCACAATGGTTTCCCAGCGCGCTTGCCGTTTCAGGTCGGTTGTCATTTCACGTGAAAGGCTCCTCTCAGACACAAAAGGCTGAAAGCCAGCCACGCCGATTTCTGTGCCTTTCTGCAAAATCCATTCGAGTTTTTCACGCCGGGTCAGGCTGAAGCAGAGCCAGATTGCCCGGGCAGTCTCCCGCTTCCCCATCTGCTGCCCAAGGATTAGGCCGCGTAATTGCTTCCCCTGCCATCCCGCCAGCTGAACCAGGTATTCCATGCCGGAATTATCCAGCACGGTGATTTGGTCTTGTTCCACGTTCATGCGCAACACCTGGCTAATCTGCCGGCTGATGGGTTCATCCAACAGAACGGTTTGGTCAAGGAAACACTTGGGGGAAAGGAAAAATCGTTGCATGGTCGAATTGTAGTATAACTTGGCATTGGATTGCCCATGAAAAACACCTCACAACCCAAGGACCACGTATTCCGTTACCTTGACCTGGTCATGGTGACCTTCACGCTTGTACTCGTCCTAAGCAATATCGCCTCTTCTGCGAAGCTGATTGATTGGGGGTTTTCCCTCGGAAAAATCCCCATGACCTTTGACGCCGGGACCATCTTCTTCCCTATCGCCTACATCTTTGGCGACGTGTTGACCGAGGTTTATGGATATAAAAATTCACGCCGGGTCATCTGGGTTGGTTTTGGAGCCTTGGTTTTTAGCTTTTTGATGTTTCTCCTGATCCGGTTTCTGCCTGGCGAGGCAACCTGGCAGGCAAATGTCGGGCAGGATGCGTTCGATAACGTTTTGGGCGGATTCAGTTCGGGTGGGATTGTGCTCGCCAGTATCCTCGGCTACCTGACCGGCAGTTTCTCAAACGCCATCATCATGGCTGTGATGAAAACGGTGACCAAAGGCAAATTCCTGTGGGTTCGGACAATCAGCAGCACCATCGTTGGGGAATTCCTGGACACTGCGGTCTTTATCTTCATCGCCTCCCTCACGCGTGTCTTTCCCTGGGAATTGTTCTGGGCATTAACCCTCACCAACTACATCTTCAAGGTCAGCGTCGAAGTCCTCTTCACGCCAGTGACCTACGCCGTGACCAGGTTATTGAAAAAGGGCGAAGGCGTGGATGTCTATTCAGATTTGAAAGACCTCACACCCCTGTCTTTTTAGCCTTCAGGGCCTCATTCCCGGCAATACAAACCACGTATTCCCCCAAAATCTTTTCCTCTTTAAAGGTCTCCACCAGTTCAGCGAGTGTTCCGCGGTAGACGCGCTCAAATTTCTTGGTTAAGTCATTGGCGACAATGGCCTGCCGATCGCCGAAGACCTCAAGCGCGTTAGCGAGGAACGCGGCCAGGCGGTAGGGGCTTTCGTAATAGACCAGCGTGTAAGGTGAATCCACGTCGGCGGCCATGAAGCGTTTCCGTGGGCCTTCCTTGTTGGGGGAGAAACCCCGGAAGGTGAAACTGTGCAACGGCAGTCCGGAAAGCGTCAGCGCCATGATCACCGCGCTGGGCCCAGGAATGGAGGAAAATTCCAGCCCGTTGTCGAGCGCGGCGCGGATAAGCAGGTAACCGGGGTCGGAAATGCCCGGTGTGCCCGCGTCAGTTACCAGGGCCAGGTTTTCGCCATCGTGGAGCTTCTGAACCAGGCGCGGCAGCACTTTTTTCTCGTTGTAATTATTGAAGGCGAAAAGCGGTTTCGAAATGTCGAAATGTTTCAGCAGAATGTTCGTCTTGCGCGTGTCTTCGCAGACGACCAAATCGACCCCGCGGAGAATTTCCACCGCCCGGTAGGTGATGTCCCCCAGGTTACCAATTGGCGTCGCAACCAGGTACAGCATCTTAATTCTTCCCGAACAGGACAGCGTTAAGCTGCCTGATGGTCGATTCATTCTCGATATGCTGAATGCCGGTCATTCCCAATGCCCTGGCCGCCTGGATGTTCTCCTGCAAATCATCCACGAATACACATTCCTGGGGCTCCGATCCAAGCTTCCTCAACGTGATTTCATAGATTTCCCGGTCGGGCTTGGCAAACCCTTCTTCCGCGGAAATCACCATCACGTCCACCAGCCCATCGAATCGATTGTTTTTCAACACCGCGGCGCGCGTCGCGTCGCCCGCGTTGCTCAGGATTCCAAGTTTGAATTTGCCACGCAGGTTGGTGAGGTAATTCACCAGGGGCTGGTTCATGTTTTTTGGCGCGGAGATTTGCCGCAATCCATGGGCCACAAGAAAATTGGGAATGCGCCACGCTTTGGCGGTCTCCAGCCAAAACTGCCGCTCGCTCAGCTTCCCGCGCATCAGGTCCCAGAATATCTTTGACTCTGACGGATAGAGCAGCGTGTGAGCAATCGGGTCATTCTCGTCCACTCGCAAACGCTTCAGCCACTTGCGAATCTGGTCCTGCGATTGCAGGTGTAGCAGCACGCCGCCCAAATCGAAAATTACCGTATTAATCATTCCGCTGTTTTCTCCCATTTCGTAGGATATTATAAAGCACGTATACCTGTGTTCCAGGCATGTTAGAATTCTGAAAGCTTAGTTCAAAACAGGTGACCCCATGGAAAGAACCGTACCCGTCCGCTCCTCTGAAGAAATCGAACTTTACCTGCGCACCATCTACTCCTTGCTGCGTTCCACGAACGAGGTGCGCATCCGGTCCCTGGAAGTGGCCCACGCGGGCATGAACAGCTCGCTGCACACGCTCTCGCAATCCGATTCCCCGGATACCTCCGCGCTGGTCTACGCGCTGATGCGCCTCCCGGACTGCATTTTTCACGCGCAGAAGGTCATCATGGGTCAGTCCGAGTCCGGCTTCCTCCTCCATGGCATCGGTCCGGTCGAAACCTGGGAGGAAGTGAGCGCCAGGGCCCGGCGGCGCCGCTGTTTCTTTGATGGTAAGGACCGTTTGGCGTGCTACATTGCCTCCCGCTCAGATATAGACGACGTTGTCCCCTGTCTGACCGCCCTTCAAATCGAGTGGAACAAACTGCACCGCTTGCTCAATACGGTTTCTCCCGATGTCCTGCAACTCGCCCACCCTTCCAACGCCGCGAGCTTCAAGAAGCTGGCCAAGGCCCTCTTGATGCGCAATGAGGAGTTGGCCCGGCTATATACCGTGCTCGGAGACCGTTTCACCGAGAGCCTGGCAATTATTGCCGAAAAGACGTGCGATTTTCAAGTGCAACTGCTGAGTGGCTCGCTGAATGACTATCGCAAGGCCACGGAAATGTGGTGGCAAAACATCCAGGAGCAATTTCCCCAAGTCAGTCAGCGACCTATTTATTTCATCTCCTCCAATACCCACAGCCTGACGAACATCCTCTCAGGCTACGCGTTGGGTCTCAAGGCTGAAATCCTGGATTTCATTGCCAAAGAAGACCCTGCCCTCCAGGCAGAGTGGGAGGAAATCGAACGTTCAGGGAAAACCCAGACCGCGGCGAACTTCTTCTACTTCACGCTAAAACGCTACCTTTCCTCCACGGAAGGCGAGCGTCGCCAGCGCGAACAGAAGAGCTTTGAGCAGGAACGTGGCATTATCCGCGTCCCCAGCGCTCATTCCTTCGATATCGAAGCGGAAATCATTGACCTTTCCAAGCTCGATCCAGGCACCATCGACCAACGCATCACGCCTTTCCTGGGTAAAGCCTGCGATGATTGGAGCTTCCTGCGCAAAACCGATGCACTCATCCTGAATATCGACTATCCCCTGGGGTTTGCCGCCTACAACCTGCTGACGAAAATCGCCGAAAACACCTCGCAGATTCTCGGCATTTACGTGATGGGCAAGGCGGCCAGTCTAAATGGCGCCCGCGGCGATGTCATCATTCCCAACGTGGTCTACGACGAGCACTCGCGCAACACGTACCTGTTCGACAACCACTTCACCGCTGGGGATGTTTCTTCCGACCTGACTTCCGGCACAGTGATGGATAACCAAAAATCTGTCAGCGTGATGGGTACCTTCCTGCAAAACTCCAACATCATGGACGTTATTTATCGTGAAGGCTACACCGACATCGAAATGGAAGCCGGCCCCTATCTTTCAGCCGTTTACGAAATGTTCCGGCCGCAACGTCACCCCCTGAATGAAATTGTCAGTCTCTACAAGCTGCCTTTTGACCTGGGTGTTTTGCACTACGTTTCAGACACCCCCTTCTCCACCGGCCACAACCTGGGCTCAGGCGGGCTCTCCTACTACGGCGTGGACCCTACCTATGCCGTGTCGCTCGCGATTCTCCGGCGCATTATGGCGCTCGAGTGTCAGCGCATTGGCTAAATTAAAAGTTTAAGAACAAGGCCAGGGTATAAAGCTGGCCTTGTCTGCTTATTATCCCAGGCGTTCCCTGAGTTTTTGCGCGCTTACGCGATAAGACTCGAGCTTTGCCCGCTCATCGTCCACCACTTTGGATGGTGCTTTTTGCGCGAACGGGCTGGAGAGTAATTTTTCCAGGCGCGTCACCTGCTCGCGAATTTCATCCAGTTCCTTTTGCAGTCTCTCCCTTTCCTGGTCCGCGTCCACGCGCGCGGCGAGGTCAAGGAATATCTCCACCTGGTCCACCACCAGTGCGACCATTGCGCCCAGCTCTTCGCGCTTTTCCGCTTGGATGGTGAGCGTCTGGGCGTTCAGGCCGGCCAGGTCAATGATGAGCTCTTTCTGCGCTTCCAACAAGTCCTTCCGCGCTTCAGAGACGATGAGTGCGTCAATTTTCCGGGCAGGTTCCACCTTGTATTCAGACCGCATATTGCGTATGGTTTTCACGATGTTTTGAATGGTGACAAAATCACTGATGAGCGCGGTTTCCCAGCCTTCCATCGGCATGGACTCGGGCCACCGCGCGATGATGAGGCGGTCTTCCCAGCCATCGGCACTTCCCAATTCCAGACCCTTATCCTGGCAGGCGCTCTTCAGGTAACCCCACAGCGCTTCGGTGACAAAAGGCGTAAACGGATGCAGCAACCGCAGCATGGTATCCAGCACCCTGGCAAGGGTGTAGGTCGTGTAGTATGCCTGGTCCCCGCCCTTGCCCAATTGACGCTTGGAAGCTTCCAGGTACCAATCGGCAAAATCATTCCAGAAGAATTCGTAAATTTGCCGGCCCGCTTCACCGTATTGATGGTTTTCAAACAGGCTATTGACCGAGTTCACCGTCTCCTTCATCCTCGCCCAAACCCAGGAATCAGCCAGGGTCCAGACTGGCGAGAATTGCGGCTTTCCCTCGATTCGGTCCACAGCGCTGATGACAAACCGGCCAATATTCCACACTTTGTTGGCAAAATTCCGGTTGCCTTCCACTTTTTTGACCGAAATGTTCATGTCATTCCCAGGCGTCGAGCCAACCAGCAGCGTCAGTCGGAGCGCGTCTGTGCCATATTCATCCATCACCACCAGGGGATCAATGACGTTATTCTTGGTCTTGCTCATTTTTTGACCCTTGTCGTCACGGATCATGCCATGCAGGTAGACCGTGTCAAAGGGGACTTTCCCGGTGAATTCCAGCCCATCCATCACCATCCGCGCGACCCAGAAGAACAGGATGTCGTAACCAGTTTCCATGGTCGAGGTTGGGTAGAAATACTGGTAATCCGCGGTCTCATCCGGCCAGCCGAAAACCGAGAACGGCCACAGCCCGGAGGAGAACCAGGTGTCCAGCACATCGGGGTCCTGGATGAGGGAAACCGAGCCGCATTTGGGGCAGATGTGCGGAGTTTCCCTTGAGACAATCGTTTCCCGGCATTCCTGGCAGTACCAGACTGGGATGCGGTGCCCCCACCACAGCTGGCGGCTGATGCACCAATCCTGGATGTTCTCCATCCAACTGAGGAAGATTTTGGTGAACCGTTCCGGCACAAACTTGATATCACCGTTTTGCACGGCCGCGGCGGCGTTCTCAGCCAGTGTTTTCATGCGCACGAACCATTGAGTCGAAACGAGTGGTTCCACGATTTCTCCGCCCCGCTGGGATCTTGGCACGTTCAAGGTGTAAGGTTCTTCTTTAATCACCAGCTGTGCTTCGCGCATGTCGGTCCAAATCGCCTTGCGTGCCTCAAACCGGTCCAAGCCGTCGTATTTGCCACCGTTTTCGTTAAGTGTGGCGTCCTTGTTCATGATATTGATGAGCGCAAGCTGGTGCCTTTGCCCAATTTCATAGTCGTGCGGATCGTGCCCTGGCGTGATTTTTAAAGCGCCGGTCCCAAATTCGCGCTCCACGTAATCGTCCGCGACCACCGGGATTTTTCGGCCAAGGATGGGCACCATCACTTCTTTGCCAACAAAGCGCGCGTAACGCGCGTCTTCCGGGTGCACCGCCACGGCGGTATCACCGGGAATAGTCTCCGGTCGCGTGGTGGCCACTGGGATGTAATCCCCTGAGCCATCGGCCAGCATGTACTTGAAGAAATAAAGCGTTCCCGGTTCCTCGGAGTATTCCACCTCAAGGTCAGAGACCGCTGTCTGCAAACCAGGTGACCAGTTAATCATGCGCGGACCCTGATAAATCAGCCCCTTCTCATACAGCCGGATAAAGGCTTCGCGGACTGCCCGCGAGAGCCCCTCGTCCAGCGTGAAACGTTCCCTGTCCCAATCACAGGAGGCCCCCAGCCGACGCAGCTGCTGGATAATCTTGCCACCGTACTTGTTTTTCCATTCCCAAACCCGCGCTTCAAACGTCTCGCGTCCGAGTGCCACCCGCGAAGTGCCTTCCGAAACGAGCAGCTTTTCAACCTGCAGCTGGGTAGCGATGCCGGCGTGGTCGGTCCCCGGTACCCAGAGGGTCGGTTCGCCCTTCATGCGATGGTACCTTATCATCACATCCTCGGTGGTTACAAAAAGCGGATGCCCCAGGTGTAAACCGCCGGTCACATTGGGCGGAGGGATGACAATGACGAAAGGTTTTACATCAGGGTCATGCCCTGGCAGGTTGGGGTCATTCGTGGGTTTAAAATACCCTTTGGCCTCCCAGTCCTGGTAAATTTTCTCTTCATAAGCATTAAAGTCATAGGCTTTTGGCAAATCTGTCATTTTTCACCTCATTTTCCCAGCCGCGTGTTTCCGCCTGCCAGGTTGGATTTAAAGAAAAACTTTCGCCTTTTTGAGGGCGAAAGTTGATTCCGCGGTACCACCTCAATTCAACCTTTTCAGGTTGCGCTTGGTATGAGCACTAACGGGCTCTCCCGGGCTGTTCTATTCTCCCATTCGGGATTTCTTCAGCCTCTGCAATGGCGACTTCCATTCCAAGTTACCGTGGGCGCTCTCAGCACACATGCCCGTCTCTGTCAGCTCTTCAGAATGTACTACTCCATTCGTTTTATTATATCACACGAGCCAGTGCGTGAGCCTATCTTTCCATCGAAATGACCTGGCTATCCCAGCGGTGCCAGCCGTTAAATCGCTCTTCGATAATTCGCCGGCCTTCACCGGGGTTGGGCAGCGATAATAGCTCGAGATCAGCATCAATCATGATGCGTACCAGCTCGTGGAACTTAATCCTGGGCGTCCAACCGAGCTTGGTGTTTGCCTTGGTGGGGTCGCACAGCAAATAATCAACTTCCGTTGGACGGAAATAGCGCGGGTCAATCTCAACGTATTTATGCCAGTCCATGCCCACATATCCGAAAGCTTCATCAAGGAAATCGCGGATGGAATGGGATTCCCCGGTGCCGATGGCATAATCATCTGGTTTATCCTGTTGCAAAAGCATATGCATGGCTTCCACGTATTCCGGCGCGTAACCCCAGTCCCGTTTGGACTCCAGGTTGCCAAGGTACAGTTTGTCCTGCTTGCCTGCCATGATGGCGGCAACGGCCCGGGTGATTTTTCGCGTGACAAAGGTTTCACCACGTCGCGGGGATTCGTGGTTGAACAGGATGCCATTCACCGCGAACATCCCGTAGCCTTCCCGGTAGTTTTCCACCATCCAGTAAGCATACAGTTTGGCGGCAGCATACGGGCTGCGCGGGCGGAAAGGAGTGTCCTCGTTTTGCGGGGGTTTAGAGTCACCAAACAATTCGCTGGTGGAGGCTTGGTAGAACCGCGTCCCCCGGCCGATGCGCCGAACTGCTTCAAGGATGCGCGTGGTCCCCAAGCCGGTCACATCACCCGTATATTCGGGCATGTCAAACGATACCCGCACGTGGCTCTGGGCGGCCAGGTGATATACCTCGTCTGGTTTGGTGTCATAAATCACATCCCCTAGGATGCCGGTCGCGCCCAGGTCCCCGTAGTGTAAAAAGAGACGGCTTTCCCCGTTCACGACATGTGGATCCCGGTACAGATGGTCAATCCGGCGCGTATTGAATGTACTCGCGCGGCGGATGACGCCATGCACTTCGTATCCCTTGTTGAGCAGGAGCTCCGCCAGGTAGGATCCATCTTGTCCGGTGATGCCTGTGATTACGGCTTTTTTCATGTGCTGTCCTCAATTGTTATTTTGAAAAAAGAGTATACCATTGCACTGGTTGTCCCGTGTTTGGTACGAAACAACCAGTCTTAAGGTCAATCCGAAATTTTTCGAAATCAATACAGTCTGAACTCACTCTTCTTGTCCGTGAACTCTTGCTTGTTCAGGACATGCGTCGTGGGCACAAAGTTCATGAAGTTGTTGGTAATTACCAGGCTGCTGGTTTTCGCGCCGCCGGCAAAGAAGCTCACTCCTTCCAGCACGGCTTTACTGGTCGTGGTGATGGGTGTGACTGCGGTCGCGCAGAAAATCAGGTGTTTTCCGGGCGCAAGCTCGTCCTGGGTATACACGTCATCGAGTCGGACGCCCATTTTTAGCAGTCTTTCCCTGTCAGCATCATCTTTTGGCTTGAAGATGGCCTGCATTTTTCCACCCAGCAACTTGATGGCAGCCGCCGAAATGACACCCTCTGGCGCAGCGCCGATGCCCATCACGGCGTGTACGCCCGTGCCCCTAAAGCAGGTGAAAATGCTTGGCATCAGGATAAGAGGAAAAAATAACCCGAAGATAACCCAGAGCATAAACAGGTATGTACTGGGAACATTCTGGATCCCAACAGGTTTCCCGAAGACAAGGATATGGATATGGATATACCAAAGCAGGAGTGCAGGATAAAGGACAGTAACCAGGAAAAAATTATTG
>JAKOSR010000062.1 GCA_029777225.1 Chloroflexota bacterium | reverse complement strand
GTGCCGGGCTCAACCGGGACGGCACGCCCTCGCTCCCCTTACGGGACCGGGTGGATTCCGCGGTGGCGCTTTACCAGGAAGGCAAGGTTAGCAAGCTGTTGATGAGCGGGGACAACCAGGAAATAACCTACAACGAGCCAGAAGCCATGCGACAGTACGCGCTTCAACAAGGCGTGCCCGACACGGACATCATCCTGGATTACGCCGGCCGTAGAACTTACGATTCGTGCCTGAGGGCCAAGGTCATCTTCGGGTTGGACGAAATTATCGTGACCACCCAGGCCTACCACCTACACAGGGCCATTTTTTTGTGCCAAAGCCTGGGCCTTGAGGTGGAAGGCGTCCCGGTGGAGCAATCACGTTATAATCAGAGCCGCTATTTATTCTGGAACTTCCGCGAAGTGTTCGCGACTGTGGCGGCTTTTTGGGATGTTTATTTCCAGGCGCCCCAGGTCGTCCTGGGCGAACCGGAGTATATTTTCCCGTGATTTTTGGAGGGTTGGATGAACCGCGATGAAGCCTATGTGCTCCTGACCACGTACGTCACAAGTGATTCCCTGATTAAGCACATGTTGAGCGTGGAAGCCGCGATGGTCTTTTACGCCCGAAAGCTTGGCCAGGATGAGCAGGATTGGGCGATGACCGGCTTGTTGCACGATTATGACTGGGAAATCCATCCCAACAGCGAGACCCATCCTTTGGAAGGCCTGCCATTGTTGCGTGAACTGGGCGTGCCAGAAACCATCGTGCACGCCATCGGCAGCCATGGGGACCAGCCTGCCTACGTCCGCGAAACCCTTTTGGACCGGGGACTATTTGCCTGCGATGAACTGACCGGCCTGATTACCGCCGTCGCGCTGGTGCGCCCCTCCAGGTCACTTTACGACCTGGAAGTCAGCTCGGTACGCAAAAAGTGGAAAGATAAAGCCTTCGCGGCCGGCGCCAACCGTGAGGTCATCGCGCAAGGAGCGGCCGAGTTTGGGGTGGACCTATGGGAGCACACCGCCAACGTTATCACAGCCATGCGTGCCATCGCGCCCATGCTTGGTTTGGCTGGAAACTCTCCCCAGGATTAGTTCCCTTCCCAGTAAGCGGCCATATCCACGATCGGGGTGAAGCCAATTACTTCATCACCGGGCTTAAGTGTGAAAACGCTCTGCCCACTAGCGCCACGTTTTCGGCTGACCGCGTTGGTGATGGTTAACACCTTGCTGGCTGATTTGTGGAAGTGACAAACGCCTTTGTCGGTTAGTTTTCCGGCAAGCTGCACCACGAGTTGATCATCATTGGGTAACTTCCAGCCAATCACACCCTGTCCGTAGCGTCCCTGGGCGGGGAAGTCAGACGCGGCCACGCGCTTGGCGTTGCCTTTTTTGGTGATGAAAGTGACCTCGTCTTTCGGACTGATGACGCTGGCACCAACAACAAAATCGCCTTCCTTGAGCTTGATGCCATTCACTCCCGCCGCAACCAAACCCATAGCGCGGACTTCCTCTTCGTTGAAACGGATGCTCATACCATTGGCAGTTGTCAACAGGATTTCTTCCTTGCCCTGAGTCAGAAATACCTGGAAGAGTTCATCCCCATCATTAACTTTAACAAGCGTGAAGCTTCCAGCGGAGGCGCCCGGCAGTTCGCTGATGGTGGAACGCTTAATCATGCCCTGGCGCGTTACGGTGACAACGTAGTGTTCAGGCAGGCTCTCCTTGTCCATTGGGAGGGCAAAAATGCCCTGTAAAACGTCATCCCCATGCAGAGGGGCAACCTTGTTCAAGGGTACGCCACTATCCCCATTTTTTACGGTAGGAATGGAAAGCGAGTGAATAGCGGCACAACGACCTTCCGTGGTCACCAGGAAAACCGTTTGATGGGTGTTGGTCCGGACGATATTCCAGGCCGCGTTTTCCCCGCCAAGACGGCTTGGCTTGTCCCCTTCAGTGCGCGAGATAATCCCCTTTTCATTGGCTTCCACCCAGAAATTTTCGAGCGGAATAACATCCGTTTGGGTTAGGAAATCGGAGGATTTTGCTCCTTCACCCAGGTGAATGATTTGGGTTCTGCGCGAGTCGGCGTACTTGGCTTTCACAGCCTTTAGGTCCTCGATGACCACCACACGCATTTTCGCAGGGGACTTAAGCAGCGCCTTCAGCTCGGCAATAGCCTTTGAGACCATGTCGTGCTCTTCTTCAATTTTCTTCCGCTCCAGGGATGCCAGCCTGCGCAGCGGCATCTCCAGGATGGCGTTGGCCTGGATTTCATCGAGCTCGTAGCGGGTCATCAGTTTCTGCCGGGCGTCTTCGACGGTCTGGGCTTTGCGGATAAGACTGATAATCTCGTCGATGTGTTTAATCGCGATGCGAAGAGCTTCCAGGATATGAAGCCGTTCCTGGTTTTTCCGCAGTTCATATTCACTACGTCTGCGGATGACCGTCAGACGATGCTCCGCGTAAACCCGCAGCGCT
>JAKOSR010000061.1 GCA_029777225.1 Chloroflexota bacterium | reverse complement strand
GCTGGCAGAAATCCAGGTTTTGGGTGTGAATCCGCTGCTGACCGAAAGCCCGCAGACCGTGTGGATGTCCCATGGGGACCAGATTACACGGCCCCCAGAGCAGTGGCAGGTGATTGCTTCGTCTGCCTATTGCCCGGTTGCCGGCATCATGGACGAGACACACAGGTTGTTTGGGCTGCAATTCCACCCGGAAGTGTCGCATACGCGCAACGGTAGTGCCATCCTTAGACGATTTTTACTGGATGTGTGCGATTGCCACCAGGACTGGTCGGCCGAGTCCATCATCCAGGAGAGCGTGACACGCATTCGGGAAACCGTGCGGGATGGATTGGTGCTTTCGGCGGTTTCGGGCGGGGTGGATTCCTCGGTCACGACGGCACTGGTGCGCCAGGCGGTGCCAGAGCAGGTGCGCACCATTTTCATCAACACCGGCCTGCTGCGGCTGGACGAGGCCAGGCAGGTGGAGGAAACCTTCAGGCCGCTTTTGGGCGAGCAGCTGATGGTGGTGGATGCCTCGGAGCGCTTTTTTGAAAAGCTAGCTGGGGTAACCGACCCGGAGAGCAAGCGCCGCATCATCGGCGAGACCTTCATTCGGGAATTTGAAGCCGCGGCAAAGAAGATTGGACAAGTCGATTTCCTGGCCCAGGGCACCATCTACCCGGACGTGGTTGAGTCCAGCGGGTCTGGGGCCAGCCAGGCGCAGCGCATTAAATCGCATCACAACGTTGGCGGACTCCCCCCGGATTTGAGATTCCAGCTGATTGAACCCTTGCGTTTCTTGTTCAAGGACGAGGTGCGGGCGGTTGGGACCGCTCTGGGGCTGGCCCCAGAGCTGGTGTGGCGGCAACCCTTCCCGGGGCCTGGGCTGGCGGTACGCTGCCTTGGCGAAGTGACACCGGAACGCGTGGGCATCCTGCAAAGGGCCGATGCCATCTTCACCCAGGAGTTGGGCAAAGCGGACTTCCTGCGGCTGCACCAGGATGAAGAAGCGCTGAGCGGGTCCTCACAGGCCTTCGCGGTGCTGCTGCCCATTCGCAGCGTGGGAGTGATGGGAGACCAACGGACATATGGTGAAACGGTGGCGCTGAGGGCGGTGACCACGCACGATTTTATGACCGCGGACTGGGCACGGTTGCCGATGGAGCTGCTGGCCAGGGTTTCGAACCGGATTGTCAACGAGGTGCCGGAGGTGAACCGCGTGGTTTATGACATAACAACCAAGCCGCCGGCAACCATTGAATGGGAATAATGCTGGGACTTTGTTTTTTTAGACAGACTTGCCTGGAAAGGAAAATGAGCAATGATACATTTAGTTGGTGGATTTTTCGGAGTTGTGACGATTGTTTGTTTGTTGGGGCTTGTGGCACGGCCTGCCTTAACGCAATACAACCAGGATATGAGGAAAAAGGGAAAAACACTTTCGGAGGGTTACCTGCGCGTTTATCGCTGGCTTATTAAAAATCATCGCATGATCGGCATCGTGGCCGTCCTCTCGGTGTTTTTGCATTTTCTGCTGCAACTGCTGTTTGTTTCCATTAGCGTGACGGGCGCGCTGGCGGCCGCCCTGCTGGCAGTCCAAGGCGGCCTGGGGTTGTTCATGGCACGGCAGAAGGGTGAAAAGCGGCAGAAGCTGGCGAAGGCCCACCGCACTGTGGGCGTGCTCATCCTGGCAGGCGTGGTTTTACACCGCATTTTTCCATACGCTGGAATTCCCAGGGGATAAGGCGGGCTCGTTCGCGCCCTAGGGATCCGTGGGAATGTCATAGGCAAGCTTGCCAAATTGATAAGTTCTTATGCCAGGTAAACAAATTTCTAACGTAAATGACGCATAATCAATGAGTATTTGTGGTTAGTGCGATGAAAGCCCAGCCGGAACATCCCTGTGTGATGGGTGAGGACTTGCGGGCAGGAAAAGTTGGCGTGAATAGTCGATTGTCAGGTAAAATCAGAGTGTCGCCCGTGAAATAGAGGAAAAAATGAACTACTCAGAAGTGTTTTCAAGAGCCTGGGCTTATGTGCGCAGGCACAAGATACTATGGCTGTTTGGCCTGCTGGCCGGCTCCGCAATGATGGGGGCCCCTGACCGAGGTTTTCAGTATCGCTTTGGCAGCCACGACATGAATTTTCCAAATTGGACCTTCCCCCACGCGTGGGGCAACCAAATGCGCCAATTTTTTGAGCAGGTTCCCGGCTGGACGTGGGTGCTGTTCGCGGCCGGCGTGGTGGCACTGGTCACGCTGCTGGTGGTTATCCGCCTATTCGCGTCCACGTTTGGGCGGGCTGGGGTCATCCAGGGCGCGGTGCTGGCTGAGGCTGAAGGGACCACGGAACGCCTGAAATTCAAACAAATTTACCAGGGCTTTAAGCCACATTTCTGGAAATTGGTACTTTTGCGCATGCTGACCTGGGTCGCGGGATTTTTGGTGGCGCTGATTGTGGCGCTGCCGCTCATCCTGTTCACCATCGGCACGCTGGGATTGGGGCTTTTGTGCCTGGTGCCATTCTTAATCCTGCTCATCCCCGTGATGCTGGTAGTTCAAGCCTTTTTGAACAACATTTCCATCGCGGTGATTGATGAAAGCCTGAAACTGATTGACGCGGTCTCCCGGGCGTGGCAGGTGACGCTGGATAACTTTGGGCACATGCTGGCCGTAACGCTGCTACTGGGAATCATCCGGCTGGTGGTGATGCTCGTGATGATGCTGCCACTCATCCTGGTGGCAATGCCCGTCATGCTAGCCTATTCCGCGAAAGCGGCCCAGTGGCAAACCGCTGGAATCGTCATCGCTATTGTGCTTGGCGTGCTGTGGATACTGGGCATGGCCCTGGTTTTCGCCATCGCCAGCGCGTTTGAGGTCACCACGCAGACGTTAACATTCCGCGCCCTAAAAAACGCACGCAAACCCAAAGCCGCTGTGACGCAGGCCATCCAGGTCACTCCCCTCAATCCTGCCCCCGAGGATATCCAAACCAACGCTCCAAATGCGGAACAACACACGACCGACTGATAAACACCAGGTACCAGGCGGGAAACAAAACAGCCCCTTGCCCCTAAAAGCAAGGCTGTTTTGCGTTGGGTTATTGTTTTTGGCAGCCCTGGTGCCTGGTTTTTCGGCCCAGGCCCAACAAGCCACGCCCCAGACCAACTCGCCTGAAGCTGTGCCTGTCATCCTGGAGGTGGACACACGGGAATTCCCCCAAATCAGGGCGGTGTTCCGTGTGCCAGGGAGCACGCCTGGAACGGGATACGGCGGTGGGGCAGATAATGTGCAGGTGCTGGAAAACGATGAAATCATCCAGCCAGGTGATTTGCGCGAGGAATACACCGGCATCCACTTCGCACTGGCCGTCAACCCCAGTTATTCGCTGGCCTTGCGCGACCATCAGGGAATTTCGAATTACCAGAAGATGGTGGAGCAAATCAGAGGCCTGCGCCTGTTTTTTAACGCCGATGCTGGCGACAGCTTTGACCTGTTCATCAACCCGGACCGGCAGTCGGTGGGGTTGACCAATTTTGATGGCTTTTTGAGCGAGCTGGATGCCTACCAGGAGAATATGCGCGCCATGACAGGCAGCCTGGACAGCCTGGAGGCAGCGATTAATTCGCTAATGGAAACCAAAGACAACAAAGACCGGGTGCTAATTTACCTGACGGAAAACATTAGCCTGCCCGAGGCTGAGCGTTTCTCAGGCCTGCTGAGGCTGGCCGCCCAGAATGCCATCCCCGTGCATGTTTGGATGGTGCTGGACCAAAGCGGGACACAAACCGCGCGATACAGCCAGATGGAGGCCGAGATTGGGGCAACCGGTGGCAGCCTGACCGCCCTGACCGGCACGCAAAGCGTGCCCTCCCCCCGGTATTACCTGGCGGGGTTGGGCAAGACCTTCAGCGTGATTTTTAACTCGAACGCGCGCAAAAGCGGTACGCAGACGCTGGTCATCGAGGCGCGCACGGCGCAGGGGTTCACGCGGTCCGCGCCAGCAAATTTTGATATCACGGTTCTCCCGCCGAGCCTGGTTTTCATCAACCCACCGGAGACGCTGGCCCTGGTAATCAGGGAGGTTGCCAGTGCGGAGACACTGGAGCCCACGGAGCTGCCCCTCGAGGTTTCCATCACCTTCCCGGATAACCATCCGCGCGGTATTCAATACGCCAGCCTGTGGGTCAACGGCGTGCAGACGCAGCGCAAGGACGAGGCCCCGTATGGCAGCTACGTTTTAGCCCTTGAAGGCTATACGCAAGTGGCTATACTCAACGTGGAGGTGCGGATGTTGGATGAGCTGGGCCTGGAAGCAAGCACAGAGACGCTCAGCATCCCCCTGCAAGTCACCCGGGAGGCGGACGCCACTAAAAGCGCCTGGTTCAAGAATACCTGGGTGCTGGCGGGCGTGGGGCTGGGAGTGCTCGCGTTCCTTGGGCTGGTTTTACTGCCGGGCCTGCGCAAAGCCTTCGCCCGACCAGTGGCACCCGCCCCGCTTTCAACACCACCCAGCCCAATTCCGGTGAAAAGCCTGGCAAGCCTGGTGAGGCTCGATCCGGATTTGCTGCCTGCGGCAGAGAAACCCATCCTAATCCAGGAAGAGCTTACGCTGATTGGGAATGACCCCGCGCTCGCGAACCTGGTATTGGTGGATGCCAGCCTTGAGCCCTTGCACGCCCAACTGCGGATTGAGGCCGATGGCACAGCCCGGCTGACGGACTTCAATACCCGGGCAGGCACACAGGTGAACTTTGTGCCGGTGGACACGCAGGGAAGCGCGCTGTCGCATGGGGATATTATCCATTTTGGGAAGCTGGGGTATCGTTTTAGCTCGAGTACCCGCACGCTGGCCGGTGTGGCGAACAAGAAAACGCCACCAACCAAACGGACTTAGGCGCGGGTTGTTCATGCCCGCGGAAGGCGGGAAAGCTGGCGGGGTTGGAAGCTTGCCCAAGCCTCTTTAGTATGATAGAATACGTGCTCTACGGAGGGATGGCCGAGCGGCTCAAGGCGCCTGTCTTGAAAACAGGTATAGGGAAACCTATCGTGGGTTCGAATCCCACTTCCTCCGCTCGGATTAGCTATCCGTGATTTGGGGAGGTGCCAGAGTGGACGAATGGGGCCGCCTGCTAAGTGGTTGTCGGAGTAAAATCCGACCCAGGGTTCGAATCCCTGCCTCCCCGCCTTTTCAGAGAAGCACAAGACCTTGCGCTTCTCTGATTTTTTTTATGACAATTTTTATTTGTGAACTAATACACAATCTCTTGATTTTGCATACAAGATGATTAGAATTGAACATTTGGAAGTTGAATGAGGCGGATTACCATCCGTCACCCAAACGAATGAGACGCTGTGGAGGACTGTGGTGAGCAAAGACATCACGAAATTTTTTGAGGAATTTTCAGGATACCTGAATCAATATGACCGGCGCGCGGCAACGTTTTACGCGCTTGATCTGCTAAAAACCGCCCAAGTTACCATCCCGGAACTCTATGAGATGGTCCTGGCGCCCGCGCTCAACAGTCTTGCAGTGCCGCGCGATCAAGCTGAGGACCTGATCTGGCGGGAACATACGGTCACGAACATCGTCCGTGGCATCGTTGAGAGCGCTTACCCTTATGTTCTTGCGGAGAAGGAACGCTTCCCCATGGAAACCAATCCCGGCCGAATCCTGCTGGCTTGCCCGGAGGAAGAGTACCATGAGCTGGGTATTCGCATGGGTGCTGACTTTTTCACGATCGCGCATTTTGATGTTGTTTTCATCGGCTCCAATCTGCCCCTTTCCAATGTCTTGTCAGCCACGCGGAACCTGAAACCAGATTACGTTGGTATCAGTGTGACGAACTACTTGCGGCTGGTCCGACTGAAACAAATCACAGAAGGCTTGCGGGCACAACTTGATCCAAGTATTAAGATTATTGTGAGCGGAAGCGCTTTTTCACATACGGGCACGAGCGCCGCGGATTTTGGCGCGGACGCGTTGATTAACACCTTCGAGGATGTTGTGGCCTTGGGAAGGAGTGCCCATGAAGCTCGCGCTTAAGATTGCCTGGCGGTTTCTGACCTCCAGCAAAGGACAAACCATTCTCATTATTCTTGGAATTGCCATCGGTGTGTCCGTCCAGGTTTTTATCGGCTCGCTTATTGCCGGGTTGCAACAGAGTTTGATTGATACAGCCGTAGGCCGGTCATCACAAATCACCATTCGCCCAGTGAACAGGGACGATCGAATTCCCGATTACGAAGCGATCATCACCAAGGTGAAGGCTACAGAACCAGAAATTAATTCGATATCCCCGGTTGTGGATTCCTCGGCGTTCATTCTCGCCAATGACTCAACCTATCCAACGCTTTTGCGTGGGCTTCAGTTTGATACCGCGGATGGGATTTACAGAATCAATGAAGGTATCCTGGAAGGCAAATTGCCCACTGGTGACCAGGTGATGCTTGGTAAAGAATTCATGGATGAAGCCAAGCTAAAAGTCGGCGATACGATTTCGCTTGTCACTGCCAGCGGCACCAAGCGGGACGTTACTGTTTCAGGGATCTTTGACCTGGGAGTCGCCAACCTAAACAAGAATTGGGCGCTCAGCGAGATGGGCTTGGTCCAATCCATCTTCGATCTCGGTGATCAGGTCACCTCGATTGAGTCGCAGGTCTCTGACGTCTTCACCGCTGACGTGGTCGGAGCGAACATTCAAAAAGTGGTTCCCAGTTCACTCAAAGTCGAGAACTGGAAAGATCTCAACGCCTCACTGCTCAGCGGTTTGAATGGGCAGAGCATCTCCAGCCTTATGATCCAGGTTTTTGTCCTGGTTTCGGTGGTCCTGGGTATCGCTAGCGTTCTGGCAATTTCAGTGGCACAGAAATCCCGGCAGCTGGGCATTTTAAAAGCCATGGGTATCAGAGACCGGATTGCCAGCCTGATTTTCCTGCTGCAGGGCTTCATTCTTGGCATCTTTGGTGCCATCCTGGGCGTTGGGTTTGGGCTGGGACTGGCGGTGGCGTTCACCAAGTTTGCGCTCAACCCGGACGGCACACCCGTGATTGACCTGTTTATCGACCCCCAATTCATCGCCATTTCCGCGCTGGTGGCGCTGGCGGCCGCGACTTTGGCCGCACTCATCCCAGCGCGCAGTTCGTCCCGTCTTGAACCGATTGAGGTAATCCGCAATGGCTAATGTCATCTCCCTCCGCAATGTAAATAAGATTTATGGGACTGAAATCAAAACCCAGGTGCTTTACGATGTCAACCTGGACGTCGAGGAGAATTCGTTCAGCTCCATCATCGGCCAATCTGGCTCGGGAAAAAGCACGCTTTTGAACATCATCGGCACGCTGGACAAGCCGACCTCGGGCGAGGTTTTCATCAACGGCATCCGAACGACTGAGATGAAAAAAGACGCGCTGGCGAAAGTGCGCAATGAAACCATAGGGTTTGTTTTCCAGTTCCATTACTTGTTACCCGAATTTACCGCTTACGAGAATATCATCATGCCTTACCGGATTAAGGGAGACGCGATCACGCCTGAAGTCAATGAACGCGCGTTGGAGTTGATCCATTTGATGGGATTGGACAAAGTGAAAGACAACCGGGCCACCAAGATGTCTGGCGGCCAACAGCAACGCACATCCATAGCCCGGGCATTAATCAACAACCCGAAGATCATCCTCGCGGATGAACCCACCGGCAACCTGGATTCAGACACCACAGAGAAAGTATACGACCTGATGCGGGATATCAACGACAAGTTCAAGACAACCTTCCTGGTCATCACACATGACCCGCGTATCGCGCAAAAGACCGACCGCATCATAGAAATCAAGGATGGTCGGATTAGCCTGGACCTGGTCAATCAAATCGCTTAACCGGATCCCCAACTAAGAATCAAAACTGCCCTCTCGGGCAGTTCTGATTCTTTGGCTATTCTATGCTGGTTTGGCGTCATCGAGGATACGGCGTTCCCCCTGCAAGCCGCGGATGTCCGCAACATCCTGCGTAACCTCCAGGGTCCCGCGGTAGTTACCCTGGGCATCCCGCAGCGCGAAGTACCGGATGTAAACAAATTTTGGTCCCATGGAGATCCAGAAGTCCGCGTTATCGCGCCGGCCGGATTTGAAGTCATCCAGGATGGCCTGCACAACGTGCACACTCTGGGGTGGATGGCAATTCAGCACCGTGCGCCCGATGATGGCCGGCGTGCGGGTGAAGACACGGTCGCGGGTCTGGGAGAAGTAGCGCACCTCGTCGTTTTCATCCACAAAGGTGACATCGACAGGCAGATGGCTGAGCATCAGGTCGATTTGCTCCGCCGTCAGCGCACCGGTATTAAGACCGATGGCGCCGACTCTGCCGGGGGTGACGATGGGAGCCGGAGCTGGCGTGGATGCGGGTGTTTGGGCAACAGGAACCGGCTGGTGTTTGGGGGCTTGGGGTGCGCGCGGCGTAGCATCTTCCTTGGAAGCAGCTATGGCCTGCCATTCCTGGTCTGAGAGCAAGGAGAGCGATTCGGGGATGAGAATCTTTTCTTCCTTGTACATCATCTCGCGCACATTTTGGACCAGGTGTTCCAGCACGTTCTCCACGGAGACGAGGTCTGGAATTTCATCCGCAAGCAGGGCCTGCAGGTTCTTAATTTCTGCGCGGATGTCATTATGCACGCCCCACATCACTTTTGAGGGGCCCTCAAAGCCCTTCTTCTCCAGGTATGGGAAGAGCAGGTTTTCCTTGAAATTGTAGTGGTCAACAACCACAGGAAGGTTGGAGGCCGCTTTTCGCAGGCCATCCCAGGCATCCTGCCGGCCGAGCTCGGCCTCGTTGAGCTGGTTGACCAGGGCTTCAAGCACACGGCCAATCACTTCGTTTTCGAGGCGCATGGCAAAAACGGGGTGGCCCGGGAGGGACTCAGGCTCGGGTTTGCTTTCCAGGCCATCCTGGAAGACGGCCACGTGTAAATCACACAATTTTTGGATTTCACTGACGGGCAGACCCTCTTCAATCACTTCCCGTTCGGCGGCGGCGATATCCGCGGCACTGGTATCTTCGATGATTCCGCCGAACTCCTGGCGGAGGGATTCCACGCTTTGGCCGGCATGCAACTTGCGGATGATGGCCTTGAGTTGATCTTTGCGGTTGGACGCGTTATTAATATACTCACTCATTTTGTAACCTTTCCTACTCCCATTCTATGCTTAACGGACAATGGATGGCCTGCTGGGGGCAAACTTTTTCGCAGGTGGCGCAATACGTGCATTCAGCCGGCGCGGAGAAAACCAGGCGTTCTTCGGAAATCGATAGAGCACCTGTCGGGCAGGCTGAAACACAAGTGCCGCACAAATCGCATTTGGTGGCTTCCAGGATAGGCAATACCATTCCGTCTTTCGTGTTCATCATGGTTGGGATTATAGACTGTTGGGACGCTTCGCGCTGTGACTAAAGTCACATTGGGCTGGTTTGGTCCTGGTCCCGGGCAACGCGTTCCAGGGCGGCACGGTCGCGCAGTCGAATACGCTGGCGGTCGCGTTTTAGCCAACCGGCCATCTCGAAGTCCTTGAGCAGGCGCGCAACCACTTCGCGTACCGTGCCGATTTCCGCGGCAATGTCGTTTTGGGTGGGATTAGGCTGCGTACCCAGGCCGTCGGCCTGGCATATGAGAAAGGCGGCCAGGCGGGCACGGGTGGATTTGAGGCTCATGCTGGAGGCCAGGTCCATGGCTCGGTCCAGGCGATCTGCAAGCATCCGCAGGAGGGACTGGGTGAAGGTGTTGTTGGCATTCATCAAACCGCGCAGGGCGGGTAGCGGAATGTTGAGCACCTCGAGGTGCCCGCTGGCCCGGGCGCAAGCCTGCCAACGCGGCTGTTCAGCAAGCAAAGCCGGCACGAGATTGATGACCTCTCCCCGCCCCAAGCGTGAGAGGACCAGCTCGCGCCCCAGCTCAGAGCCCCGAAAGAGCACCGCGCGGCCAGCCAGCACCAACAGGACGCTTTCGGCTGGGTCGCCTTCGAAGAAGAGGATTTCGCCATCTTCGTAGACCTTGAGGGCACAGGTGGAAACGAGTTCGGTCAGGCCTTCAGGGGGGAAGGAATTGAAAAGCGCCAACCCAAGGAGTTGTTCCGGCTTGGCCTGGGTGATTCTCATCGTAGCGCACCCCTCCCACACGCGGTGGACACGCGGAGGCAAACCGGGAAAAATTGACTACCAGCGGGCATGATGGTCTTCCGCCCACCCAATCACGTCGTTCACCGCAACCCGCTCGCCGTCATCCGCGCGGAGCGTGCCTGAAAAACGACCAAACATTTGGTGTACCTCCGAGCGGATGATTAGCGCGTCGCTCTTGGCGATACGCTCGAAAAAGGGCGTGAAGGTCAAAGCCACGCTGTCATCCAGTTCGGTTTTGATTTGCCACGGCGCCATGAAATTGGTGGCATCGTATAAGAAGCGGACATCCTGGCTAATCTTGCGCAGGCGGCCAGCCAGACAAAAACCATTTTCGTTCATACCGGTGCCGTCCGTCCAGCCCGCCCCCAGGTTGAGCCCCAGAGTACGACCATCTGGTAGCCGGGTGGAAAAACTGGACCAATTCCAAAAAGATTTATAAGGCCAGATGCCCCGCCCAAAATCGAGGCAGGCAAAGGATTGGTCGGGAGAGAAACGAATTTTTCTTTCCCCCCAGCGAATAACGCCGCTGGCTGGCAGGGTGTTGTGCTTGGATGTGAACTGGAAGTTTTTATCCGACCAGGGAATGACAACACTCAGGCTTTCATGGCCGGCCGGTTGTTGGAAAGTCAGGCTGGCTTCAAGCGGGTGATTGCCAAATTCGGCCAGGGTGAGACGCATGGAAATATTGCCGCTTTTACATTGGATAGACAAAGAGGCTTTTTCATCGCGGTAGGAGGCATCATCGTACACTTCATCCCCCAGCACGCAGCCACGGCCCAAGGGGGTCATCCAGGTCTTTTCCACCATTTCCAGCGTATCGAAATTGATGTAGTACACGAAGGGGAGGCCGAGGTAATCGACATTGGAGAGCGTGACGGAAAAAAGTTCGTGCGGGCTGGTGACACACCAGTAATTCCAGCGTTTTTTGCGCAGCGGATGGCCTTTGAGGGCGCAATGATGCAACGGGTGGCGCGACCAACCGACGGCCTCGCGGTTCAGGTTTCCGGTAGAATCACAGAGAGAGACAGGGCTGAAAATCTCACGTTCAGCATAGGCTTCGGCCACATTCACCTCCAACGGACAGTTTGACCTGATTATAGCGGTAAATTAGGCGAGCGGGCGGTTTTAACCCTTGAACTTTTTGGCATTCGTGTCTAAAATTTTACCAACTGGTCAGACCTCTTACCAACTCACCCAAGGAGGGATGATGGAAGCCCGAAGCACGTTCTCAAGGCCGGCGGAATTCACTGAACAACGCCTACTCAACGCGATTTTGGATGGCACTTTTCCCATCCACAGCGCGCTGCCCCCTGAGCGCGAGCTGGCGCTGAGCCTGGGCGTGACCCGCCCCACCCTAAGGGAAGCCCTGCAACGCCTCGCCCGGGAAGGCTGGCTGCGGATACACCAGGGCAAGCCCACGTTGGTGCGCGACTACCTGCGCGAGG
>JAKOSR010000060.1 GCA_029777225.1 Chloroflexota bacterium | reverse complement strand
GCCGTCGACCCGGCGCACCTCGTCCTCGCCGTAGTAGGCGTTGAACGGGAACGGCCGCGTGATCATCGATTCCGGATAGGTCGGCGCGAGCCGTTTCGGATCGAACAGCCACGCCTGGACCCGGTCGTTGAAGCGCGAGACGCGCGCGAGCGCGGCCTCGATCAGGTTTCCAGGCGAGAGTTATTCTTCAGGCTGGCGAGGGTGGCGTGGATTTGTCATCCTTGCTCGAGAAAGGCATAGTTTTCGCGCCCTTAGGCCAGGTGCTGGCGGAAAAGCCAGCCTTGTTGGAAGGCCGGCTTGGCACGATTGTCCCACCTTCAGAGAGCAAATTTGCCGCCCTGGCCAGTGGGCTGGGACGCGATGGCTTGGTGCTGTACGTCCCACGGGACGTTCAACTGGAAGGCGTGCTTTCCGCGCAAATCTTGGGTGGATTTGCCGGGATGGCGCATTTCACACACGCCCTCATTTGGCTTGAAGAAGGCGCTTCCTGTTCGCTCGCGTTGCGTTTTGAACAGGCAGAAACCCACAAGTCGGACGCGATGCATACCGGCGTGGTGGAAATTCACCTTGGCGAAGGGGCAATGCTTAACCTGTTTGAGTCCCAGGATTTTGGTGGGTCTGTATGGAACATCACGCATGAGCGCGCGCGTCTGGCGAAGGATGCCAGGTTGACGTGGTTCTATGCCGCGCTGGGTAGCCGGTTGAGCAAGAATTTCCTGAACGCTGACTTGGACGGGGAAGGCGCAGCGGCAGAGCTCAAAGGGGCTTATATCTCAGGCCAGGGACGCCTGTTGGATTTGGACACGCAGCAGAACCATTGGGCACCGCGCACAACCAGCAACCTGCTTTATAAGGGCGCGGCCAATGGCAATGGCAAGGCTGTGTGGGAAGGAATGATTTACGTAGCCCCTGAAGCCCAATTGACCGATGGTTACCAGGCCAATCGCAACCTGGTTTTAGGTGAACAGGCAGTCATCAAAACCATTCCCGGACTGGAGATTTGCGCGGATAATGTGCGCTGCTCGCACGGCGCGACGGTTGGCAGCCTGGACCCTGATGAACTGTTCTACCTGCGAACACGTGGTATTCCACTCCTGGAGGCTGAGCAAATCCTGGTGGAAGGATTCTTTACGGGAATACTGGAAAGCCTGCCATCTGAAGACTTAAAACAGGAACTTTTAGCCAGGATCCTGCGTGAATTAGCCAAGAACCAATCTAATTTCGTATACTAAGAAGAGGTGTAAGGAGGTTGTTATGCCAATGGGAAAATTTATGAAGGCCCCGGACGAAGAAAGGGGTTATCAGGTGGGGGACAAGGTTGAAGTGAAGTGTGACCACGAGAAGAATGGCCAGCGTATTCGCGGATGGTTACGCGGGACGGTGGTCCAGGTGGAGAACAAACTGCTGGCGGTGCAGTTTAACAAGAATATTTACTTGACGGATGGCTGGATGGTCCCCGACCAAATTTTGTGGTTTCCTTTTGATTCCCAGCATGTGCGACCCATTCCACCCAAGAACAAGACACTTCTTGAGAACAAAGCGGAAATGCTCTAGCTTTCCGCTGCGGAGAATTTGCCCACAATCCGGATGATGTCAAAACCTTCCGCGAAGGGGCGTTCAGCCAGGGCTCCGTGTCGGATGGCTGTGGCGCGGATGACCTCAGGCGAGAAATAATAGCGGTTCGCGTAAGTTGTGTACGCTGCGAGGGCCGCTATTTTCTTTTCCACACCAACTTCAGAGACTTCCACGAGGAAGTGGGGGAAAAACCCATAGCTGCTGCGCAGTACGTCAAAACCAAGCACCGTAGTACCGCGGAAGGCACGCATGGCTTCCTGGGTGACGGTCACGTGGTCCTGGTGTATATCCTGGGCGGTGTGAACAAAAACAATTTCAGGCTGCAGTTGCCGGCGTAATTGCAGCATCTTTTCAAGAATCTCCTGCCGCGCGTCTGGGAAACGCCGGGTTTCGAACTGACCAATTTCAACCTGGTCATCCCTCAGGCCCAGAACCCGCATGCTGTCATTGTGTTCAGGCACCAGGTGCTGCAACTCGGGGTTTTTTCGGTTGTCGGAAAACGTCATGCAATGGATATCGGTCTGCCCGGCGATATCGGCAATCAGAGCGCCACAGCCCAATTCGATATCATCCGGATGGGCTCCTAGGAAAAGCAGTGATTTTCCGAAGAAGGTCATGTTTTTCACGCGAAACCTACTTGGTGGCAATAAAGCCGCCGACCACCTTGGTCATTACCAATTGCCCATCGTGCGAAATGCGCTCCGTGGCGACCTTTTCAATTTGAGCCATCACAGTTTCAAACTCTTCATGGGTTTCAAAGAGGGAATTCCACAGCCTGCGGTCTTCGGACATGGACGCGCGCGTGTAGACCATGAAAGGTTCCACGCTGGTGAAGGTCAGGGGATTTTCAAAAATGTGTTGTTCGGTATTTGAGAAAAGCTGTTGCATCGTCCCGTAAATCTGGGAGGCGTAGCGGGAACTGCCCGGCATGGGTGGGATGGGTTTGCCTGTCGCTTCACGGACGATGTCATAAAACACCTGCTTGTTATCCGGCATAGGGCCGGTTGTGAACAAACGACCGCCCACCTTCAGGACGCGATGCATTTCAGCCAGGGTGAAGGGGATATCCTGGGCGTAATAAATCGCGAAACAAGCCGAGATAAGGTCATAATTGTCGGAAGGGAGATCAAAGGGAAGGTTGAAATCCAATTGACGGAAATCAACGGCATTGCCCACTTTCTCATTTTCAAGGCGGGCCTGTGAAAGCAGCGATTCGGAGACATCCGTGCCAGTGATTCTGACATCCCCTTTGAGGTGGTGAAAAAAGGAAAAGCACTGTTTGCCAGCGCCGCAACCAATATCCAGGATGTTGAGGCCGGGTTTCAGTTGGAGAACATCCAGCATCCAGGTATCGATATCCTTCGCGCCGTACTGGGAATGGATGTCAATCCGTTTCAGCAAATCGTTGGTGGTTTCTTCAAAATCGATTTTCATTTTTTCGCCTCTCAAATGTCATGTGCCGGGTAAGTATACAATGGGGAAACGTTTTGTCAAGAAATCTTGAAACGTCAGACCCTCGCGCAGTTTTGCTTATTCCATAATTATCGCGCTGAGCTGCGTGCCCAACTCCCGCGCGAAGGATTCCAGGTTGACCAGGATTGATTCGAAGGTGGCCTGGCTATCCACCGCTGGCGTGCCTGATATGACAATCACAAAGGCGTGGTTCGGACACGTCAGAATGCCCATATCAGAGACGACGGTTGGATTGAGCAACTCGCCGCGTTTGTTATAGAGCTGGCAGCCATCCAAGGTGTCATTGATGACACCGAGGTAACGGGTGTCGTTTTCGGTAAAGCTTTCCATTAAATCCAGCAGGTAACCCCGATAGGGTTCCTGCAGGAAAGATCCGCTGTACAGCCCCTCCAGCGCGTTGCCCAGGTCGGTGGCGGTCGACCGCATGGGCTCAAAACCCGTATGGGCCAGCCCCCATCCATCCAGATGGTCACGCAGACGGTTACCTCCACGGGCGTAGTATTCCAGGATGGCTGTGGCCTCATTTTCGCTGCGGACGACCATGGCTTCCAGGAGTGCGGAAAAATTACGGTTCCCAATCCCGACCGAGGAAAGCTCAGCCAGGTTCCGACCTTCCTTTGCCTGGATATCGAGGACAATCATCGCCAACGGGATTTTTAACATGGAGGCCGGATGAAATTCCTCGTTCGGGTTGAGCGCGAAGAGCGCCTCAGGCCGGCCGATCTCCTTAACCAGCACTTTCCAGCTCACGCCGTCCACCAGCGTCGCGCTTAATGCGTCCGGTTGGGGCAAGGCCATGGTTCCCTTCGTGGTTGGTTCGGCGTCAGCGATTGGCGTGCTGGATGGAGAGGGCTGAGGCGATGAGGTCACCGTCGGCAAAGGCGGGGTAAGTGTGGGGGAGGTATTATTGGGTGAAGCTGTTAAGGTTGGCGGTGTTACCTGGGCCGGCAGCTGTTGCCTGACCGCGCAGGCCGGGCTCAAGGCCATCAATAAACCGCAGCCGGCAAGCACAAAGAACCAAGAAGTTTTGCGTATAGTCTTGATTGTTGTTTGCCGTGGATGCATCCTAGCAAATCCTTGGCAACATTTCACCTGAAAGCATCTCCAGGACGCGGGTGGTGCCTAGCGTGGTTTTAAGCAGCAGTTGTGGTTGAGGTCGCTTCGTGACGTGGCCAATGATGGCTGCCTGGTTGCCAAGCGGATTGGCTCGCAGTACACGCAGGGCGGTGTACGCGAATTCGGCTGGCAAAATCACCAGCATCTTGCCTTCATTGGCCAGGTAGAGCGGGTCAAGGCCCAGCAGCTCGCAGGCCACACGCACAGGAGGGTCGATAGGGATGGCCTTCTCATCCAGTTCGATGGTCACGGAGGACTGCCGGCTAATCTCGACCAGGGTGGTCGCGAGCCCGCCCCGGGTTGGGTCCCTGAACACATGGACGTTAGGTACCTCCGCCAGCAGTTGACCCACCAGGCTATTCAATGGGGCGGTGTCTGAGACCACGTTGCTCTGAAAACCGAGGTTGCCACGCGCCTGGGCGATGGCGATGCCGTGGTTGCCCATGGGCCCGGAGACCAGCACGGCATCTCCCGGGCGAGCCTGGTCGCCGGCTATCCTGGGCGTGGAGCGAGCCCAGCCAATGCCGGTTGTGCTGATAAAGATGCCGTCACTCTTGCCATGCTCGGTCACCTTGGTATCTGCGGCAACTAGCTGAACCCGCGCCTCGGCGCAGGCAGCAGCCATGGAATCCACGATTTTTTCGAGATCCGAAATGAGGAAACCTTCCTCGATGATGAAAGTGGCCGTCAGGTAACGGGGTTGCGCACCCATCATGGCCAGGTCATTCACCGTGCCACACACGGAAAGCCGGCCGATATCCCCTCCCGGAAAAAACAAAGGCGAGACGATATGGGCATCCGTGGAGACCACAAGGCGCTGCCCGGCTGGAAGTGCCTGTGATAGATCCAAAAGGGCTGAGTCGTTCCCCGCGTTCAGGAGGGGGTTTCCGAGCCGGCTCTGAAAGACATCCCGAATCAGTTCGTGGGTCAGCTGCCCACCACTGCCATGCCCGATGACCACCATCTCCCGCTTGCTGATTGGCAGAGGGCAATTGGGGCCTTGCATCTCAGGATAGCCAGCCTGGGTCATGCTTTCACCCGCTGGTAACGGTAATAGGCGGCACAGGCACCCTCCGACGAGACCATCGGCGCGCCCAGGGGGGTTCCTGGTGTGCATTGCCGGCCAAAGGCAGGGCAGTCATGCGGGGTGGCCACCCCGCGGAGCACGCTGCCCGCGATGCACAGGGGAGATTCCGCCAGTGTTTCATGGCCAAGTTCGAAGTGTTCGTGGACGTCAAAGGTCTGAAATTCAGGCCGTAATCCCAAGCCCGATAAGGGAATCAGGCCGATGCCCCTCCAGTTACGGTCCACCGGCTCAAACACCTGCGCAATGATGCCTTGCGCGGTGAGGTTGCCTTCCCGGGTGACTGCCCGCCGGTAGGCGTTCTGAACATTGTGCATGCCAGCCTCGAGCTGTTGCACCGTCATCAGAATGCCATTGAGGATATCGACAGGCTCAAATCCAGTCACCACAATGGGGGTGTGGTAACGCGCGGCAATCGGTTCATATTCCCAATAACCCATCACCGCGCACACATGCCCGGCCGCGAGAAAACCCTGGACGCGGTTTTCGGGACTGCTGAGAATCGCGTGCATTGCCGGGGGAACCAGCACATTAGCGGGGAGAATGGTGAAGTTGGTTATTCCATTTCGTTTCGCGTGGAGGACGCTTTGGGCGATGGAGGGAACGGTCGTCTCAAAGCCCACCGCAAAGAAAACCACCTTTTTTTGAGAGTTGAGCGCGGCAATTTTCACAGCTTCCATGGGAGAGTAAACCACGCGTACGTCCGCGCCGGAAGCACGGGCGGAGAAAAGGTCCTGTCCGGCACCGGGAACCCGGAGCATATCGCCAAAGGAGGTAAAAATCACGTCTTCCTGGCGGGCAATCTTGAGGGCTTGCTCGATGGATTCGAGCGAGGTTACGCACACCGGGCAGCCAGGGCCGTGAATTAGTTGGATTCCCGCGGGCAAGAGCTGATCCAGGCCGTATTGAAGGATGGCATGCGTCTGGCCACCACAGATTTCCATGATGTTCCAGGGCCTGGTAGTTATCGCGCGGATGCTGGCGACCAATTTTTGGGTAAGCTCCTCACTCCGAAAATTGGCATTGGTCAGGGTTGTCATTCAGGTTGCTCCCCGCTTGGATGCTCCTGGTTGAATTTTTCCAATTCCTCGAAGAGTTTAATCGTCTCGAGGGCTTCCTGGTCGCTCAAGATATTGAGCGCGAAGCCAGCGTGGACGAGCACATACTGCCCAACCTTGACCTCAGGCACGGTGGCCACGCACACTTCCTGCACAACCCCGCCAAAGTCGACCTTGCTCATCAAGGTTCCTTCCATATCATAGATATCGGTCACCTGACCTGGAATTCCCAAGCACATAATTACTCCTTTGCCGACAGGCCCTGCGATAACGCGACCATGGCCTGACCGAGTGAAACGCAGCCATCATTGGGTGGCAGCTGGTGGTGGTAAAAAACCATAAAACGCTTTTGCCTGAGCCAAGGAATCATCTTGTTTGCCAGGAATAGATTCTGCCACACTCCACCCGATAATGCCACCTGGTTAATCCCGGTCTCACTCCGAATTTGGAGCGATGCCTCCAACGCAGCCCGCAGGATGCCATTGTGAAAACGCGCCGAGATAACCCCCGTGGAAACCTGGTTATGAACATCCTGCACCACAGCCTTGATGAGCGGAATGGGATTAACAATATTGCCCGCGATGGGCAGGGGGTAGTCTCCCGTCTCATCCGGGTCGGCCATCGCTTCCAACACAATCGCGCCTTCGGCTTCGTAGGTGATTTCCTGCACCAACCCGGCCAGGCTGGCCACCGCGTCGAAAAGCCTGCCGAGGCTGCTGGTTTTGGGCGCGTTGAAACCCATCTGGACCTGGTTTTTTACAGCGTCCGCCTCTAATTTTGAAAGATACTTCACTGGAGCAAGCGCTTGGTCTTCGGGGTCGAGACCCGCGGCCAACAAATAACTGAGTGCCATGCGGGCAGGTTTGCGAACAGCCAGGTCGCCACCGGGCAGGGGAACCGGGGCCAGGTGGAATCGGCGTTCAAAGTCCGCGTAGCCGGCAATGAGCACCTCGCCACCCCAGATGGTGCCGTCCGTCCCGTAGCCGGTGCCATCAAACGCCAGGCCAATCACTTTTTCCTTTGAATTCCATTGGTTTTCCGCCAGGCAGGCCGCGATGTGGGCGTGGTGATGTTGCACTTTGATGAGTGGCAGCCCTTCCTGCTCCGCGCGCTGGGAGGCATAATGGGTGGCCAGGTAATCGGGATGCATGTCGCATGCCAAAGCGCGCGGATGAATGCGGAAAAGCTTTTCGTAATGCGCGACAGCCTCCTTGTAGGAGGTCAGGGTTTCCTGGTTTTCCAGGTCGCCAATGTAATGGCTGACGAAGGCGTATCTGTCCCTGGCCAGGCAGAAGGTGTTTTTGAGATGCGTACCGGCAGCGAGCAATGGCTCAGCGGTAACGGGGAGGCTCACCGGCATGGGGGCGTATCCGCGGGCGCGCCTCACCAGGTAAGGTTCGTCCTGCACCATGGAAACGACGGAATCGTCCACCCGCATGTTGATGGGCCGGTTGTGCATCAGGAACGCGTCGGCAAGATCCTTGAGATTTATCAAGGCCTGTTCGTTGCGGTAGGCGATGGGTTCTTCGCTTAAGTTGGCACTGGTCATCACCAGAACATCGGTAAAATTCCCAGCCGGCTCGGTGATGAGCAGATGTAGCGGGGTATAGGGGATCATGAAACCCAGGCGCTTTTGACCCGGGGCGGTAATTTTTGCCAATTCCTTCCCCCCGGGGGCAACGTCCAGCAGGGCGATTGGAGCCTGGGGACCGGTAAGCAATTCCTCACCCGCGTGTGAGAGGACAGCGTACCGCCGGATGGTTTCCAAATTTGCTGCCATCAACGCGAATGGCTTGCCACTGCGCTGCTTCCGTTGCCTGAGCAGAGCCACTGCTTGTTCGTTGTGAGCGTCACAGGCGAGGTGAAATCCTCCCAGGCCTTTGAGGGCCAGGATTTTGCCCTGCATGATGAGGGCGCGGGCCAGCTGAATGGCTTCCTCTCCCTCAGCGCGTTTTTCCCCGTCCGCCTGCAACCACACGCCTGGTCCACAAACCGGGCAGGCGACGGGCTGGGCATGGAAGCGCCGGTCACGCGGGTCGTGGTATTCTGCCGCGCAATCCGGGCATAAGTTGAAATCTTTCATCGTCGTACTTGGCCGGTCGTACGGAACGGCTTGGACGATGGAAAAGCGTGGCCCGCAATTGGTGCAGTTGATGAAGGGGTACCGAAAGCGCCGGTCTGATGTGGAAAACAACTCGGCACGGCAATCCGGACAAATGGCCAGGTCAGGCGAGACAGGTAGAAAATCTTCCGGGTTGTCCACGCTATCCCGGATGGAAAAATCCGGATAAATGAAAGTGGGAGCTTTCGTTACCGTAAACAAGTCAATTTTTGCCTGCTTCGGCGGCGCGCTTCGTAATTCATCGATAAATGCCTGGATGTCTGCTTCGTTTCCATGTAGTTCGATATCCACGCCGTGGGCGGAATTCATTACCCAACCCGTGAGATGGTGGTTGTGGGCATAGATGAAAACCGTGGGTCGAAAGCCAACACCCTGGACGATACCCTGGATGTTGATGGAAACGTTAATTGCGGGCATAGGAATTACTTATTTTTCACGGCGTTAACCTGGGCAGCCAACCAGGACACCCACGCGTCCATGCCCTCGCCGGTTTTACAGGAGACCACGAACGTGCGAAGATCGGGGTTGAGCATCTCCACTCCGGCCTTGAAGTAGTCCATGCGGAAGTCAATGTATGGTAGCAGGTCAATTTTGTTGATAATCAGGACGTCCACGCCCCGATAAATGGCTGGATACTTGTAGGGTTTGTCATCGCCTTCAGGGATTGAAGCCACCAGGATGTTGATATGAGTCCCTAGCTTAAAAGCCGCAGGACAAATCAGGTTGCCTACATTTTCAACGATGACGAGGTCCAAATCTTCCAGCGGCAAGGCTTTAATCCCCTGTTCCAGCATCACCGCGTCCAAGTGACAGTTACCCCCTGTGTTGATTTGAACTGCCGGCATTCCGGCAGCTACGACCTTGTCCGAGTCGATGGTGACTGGCGCGGTATCCCCTTCGATGACGCCAAGCCGGATACCCTTGGGCAGCTTTTCAATCGTCCGCAGGATGAAACTGGTTTTTCCCGCCCCGGGTGAGGCCATCATGTTAATGGCAAAAATCTGGTGCGCGTTGAAAATCTCTTTGTTTCCAGCCGCAATCCTGTCGTTGGAATCAAGGATATTCTGCACGATTTCAACTGATTTGGTCATTGTTCTTCTTTCCTTTGTATATCGATATGGTCCACTTGCAGCTCCTCACCGCTGATTACCCGGATATTCACGCTTCCGCAGTTTGGGCAGGGTTCCAGAAAATCTTCCATGGCATAATCCTGGCCGCAATCCAGGCAGTGCAACACGGCAGGCGGGCGGTTGAAATGCAATGTGGCCCCTGCGCAGATGGTTTCCTTGCTGATGTGGTCCCAATAAAACTGGACCGAATCATCAACAATGGAAGAAAGCCGGCCGATGGTCAGGTAAATATCCGTGACCCTGGCCGCGTCGTTCTTCTCCGCAGCGTCCAAGGCGATGCGCAAAACGCTCTCGGTGACCGCGAGCTCATGCATGTGGCGCACCTTGGCATCTTATCATGTTTCCACTGGTATCGATTGAGTTCATTTTGGATGTATTCGCTGCGGATTGCAGTAAATCTCATACTGGCCACGGCGCAGGTAACCGATGAGGGTCATGCCCACCTGCTGGGCAATGCTCACCGCGAGCGCGGTTGGGCTGGTACGGGAGACGAGCATGGGAGTGCCCATGGTCAGACTCTTCAAGACCATCTCGGAGCTGATACGGCCGCTGAGCATCAACATCGCGGGCGTGAAAGATTTGCCGGCCAGAAGGAATTTCCCGGCCAGCTTGTCGATGCAGTTGTGCCTGCCAAGGTCTTCAACCACATATTGGATGTTTTCGTCGTCGGTCAAAGCCGCGCTGTGAAAGCCACCCACGGCTTCGTGCAGGGTTTGAGAGTTGGAAAAGCGGTCGTACATCTCGAGGATAAAGTCGCCATCGTAGCGGCTGGTGGTCGGCAGGGCCGGCAGGCTTGGGGGGTTATCCATGGCAATTCCGGTGGTTGTACGATGAAAATGGCTGGGTTTGGTGACAGATTTATCCAGGGACACCATGATTTTTTGATAATCGGGGTAAAGGACCAAATCCTTGATTTCTGATGCTTCTTGGATGACGCCCTCGTTCCATAGGAACCCGACTGCAAGCTCTTTGAGTTCAACAGGAGAACAAATGAAGGTGAGCCAGCTCTCGTCATTGACAATCAATTCCAGCGCGTGTTCACTCACCACAGGCTTGGTGAATTGGGACAGCGCGTGAGACGCGCGCGAATACTGCCAAATGCCCATTTCTACGTACGGTGTCTGTGATGTGGACATGTCACCTCTTTCCAGGGTAAAGTTTTCGGCCGGTTGCTTTCCAAGAATCGCTTTCGCGAGGAGCCCGACCGCCTTAAGCACGAGAGCCTGGGTTTTCGGGGTAAGGTTATCACGAAAAGAAAAAGAATGCCCTCTGACTGAAACCACCACGGATTTGGGGTGGCGGCCATAAACAGAGTGAGTGATGTTGAGCAATTCGGAGATGCTCATGTGATGCGTGAAAGCGGATGATTCCGGTGCTGGCAGGACTTCCTCGATAACGAGGCTGTCGAGGGAGGGCGAGTTGTGCGCGTCCAGGAAATATACACAATCAAAACCTACCAAATCTTCTGCCATCTCAGGCAGAAGCTGGAAGAGATAGAGCAGGCGCTGGGCATGGTCCGCGGTTTCGACCCACTCTCCCGGTTTTTGCGGCGTGGGCAGTCCAAGCTGGCTGGCGATGCCGTTGAGCATATGCCAACCGGCACCGTCATCCTCACGGTCACGGTTGCCATACGCGATGATAAGTGTTTTGCCAGTTTCGGTCATCATAAATAAAACCTCCCCTGATGATACCTCGAAGGGGAGGTTTTGTCCTTATTAGGTGTCTACGTTACTGCCTAATGGTCCTGACGAGGTTCTCGTTCGCGTCGAAAATGGAAATCTCGATGGGCATTTGGCCGATGGCGTGCGTGGAGCAAGATAAGCATGGATCATGTGCCCGAATAGCGTGCTCAACGCGGTTCAACATGCCCTCTTTGATATCAGGGCCATGAACATATTCCTTGGCCACCATGTCAACCGCGTTGCTCATCGCAAAGTTATTGTGGCCGGTGGAAACAATTAGGTTGACCTTGGTGAGTTGACCGTATTCATTGGCCTGGTAATGATGGATGAGTGTGCCACGTGGTGCTTCGATGATACCAACGCCCTCACCACGCGGTTGCTGCCGGGTATTGAGTATATCCGTGCTCAGGATATCCGGGGTCTCCAGCAGAACGCGGGCGCGTTCCGTGGCAAACAGACATTCAATCAGGCGGGCGTAATGATAGTGGAGGGTGTTTTCAACAGGTTTACCGCCATTCAATTGCTTGAACTCCAGGAAGTGTTGCTGCGCCAGGGGGGTGTCGATACGGTCCACGTTATTCAATCTGCCCAGGGGGCCAACCCGGTATGCGCCTTCCGGGAATCCCAGCTTCTTGTAATATGGGAACTTCAGGTAAGACCAGGGCTCCACGTGTTCCGCGATGTAATCCAGGTAGTTTTGAGCGCTAAACTTCTCAAGCTGATGCCCATCGCGCCCGGTGAGGCGAATTTCGCCATCGTACAACTCCAGACTGTCGGTGGGGGTCACAAGGCCCAAATACCCCGTGGGGAACACGGCAAACCGGTTGATGACATCCATGTTCGCTTCCATCCAGTTTTTGAAAACCTTGATTCCGGTTTGAATCGTCGCGATTTGTTCGTCGATTTGCAGCAACAAGCGGTCACGCGAGGCCGCGCTGAGCGGACGGTTGACGCCGCCGGGGATGGCAAAGGTGGGATGGATGGACCGTTCGCCCAATTCCGCGATGATGGACTGGCCAAATTTTCGCAGCCGGATGGCTTTGAGGGTCAGGTCGGGATCAGCCTGGACCAGGCCAACCACGTTTCGAGTGGCCGGGTCGTGATCAAACCCAAGGATGAGGTCCGGGCCAGCCAATTCGAAAAAGTGCATGCCGTGGCTCTGGATGATTTGGCCCATGTGCATGAGTTCGCGCAGCAGGGAAGCAGGCTTGGGGGGTGGGCAGCCCAGCACGATATCGCCCGCTTTGGCTGCGGCGAGATGATGGCTTACCGGGCAAATACCGCAAATGCGCGGGGTGATTTGCTGCATTTCGGTGACAAGCCGGCCCTCGCAGAACTTTTCGAAACCGCGGAATTCATTCACATGGAAATAAGCGTGATTGACGCTGCCATCCTCGTTCATGTGAACGGTCACTTTGGCGTGACCTTCAATACGCGTCACAGGTTCAATGGTTATTTTTTGAAATGCCATGCTGAGCTCCTAATGCCAATCGTTAAGTTCGCCTTCGACCTTGGGTATCCGGCCTTGGGCAAGTTCTGAGAGCGCCGCGAAAATCGCGTCAGCGGATGGCGCGCAGCCGGGCAAGAAGACATCCACCTTCACCAGGTCACTCACCGGGCGTACGTGCACCGGGGTTGATAACTCAGGGTCGTTGGGTATCATGCCACTCGAATCTGTGCTCTCCGTTTCAATGTAGGCGCGCTTGAGGGCTTCGTGCGCTCCAGGGAAGTTGCGCATGGCAGGCACCCCGCCAAAGACAGCGCAATCGCCGAGCGCGACCAGGATTTTGCTGCGCTTGCGCATTTTGAGCGCGACTTCTTCGTTGTAGCTGTTTGAGAGCCCACCCTCAAGAATGCCCACATCCACACCTTCTTCATCCGGTTCCTTGAGATCTGTGATGGGGGTGGCGCGCAAATCGACCAATTTCAATAGCTCAATCAGTCTTTCATCCATGTCCAGAAAGGACATGTGGCACCCTGCACACCCTGCCAGCCAATCTGACGCAACTTTTGGTTTTGCCATCTAAATTCCCTTTCCAATCAGAGCAATTTTGCTCATCGTTTAAATCACACGCGCTTCCACAGCGCCCAATTTGCTTTCCCAGTCACCCGGGAGTTGCAGGCCCACCTTGTCTGCCAGTTGCCAAAGCACTTCGTAAATAGTGCGCGCGTTTTCTGGTTGAACAATTGCGCGGTCCGTGTGCTCAATATGGCCATCAGTCACGAGATAGTGGCCTCCCTCTTCATCCCAAATTGTGGCGGGAAGCACCACATCGGCTGCTTCTGTGAGGTTGGAGGCGAAGCTGGCATGGATGACGCGGAATTCACTCTTGATGAAAGCCTCTTCAACATGTTCACAGGTATGGCCATCTCCCAACGCGAGGTAATAAACCTGGTTGGGCAGCGCGGTGGCGGTCGTGTTGAGGCCAATGCGGGCCGCAGCCGCGGCATTGGCCTTGCCTTTGAGCATGAGCACCGAAGCGTTTATCCTGCGGGCGAGCGCGACGAGCGCGCGGCAGGCTGGCAGGTTCTCCAATGTGGCAAAATCCTTGCCAATAATGATGGCCGTGTTTTGCCAGGCCGGCATGTCCGCGAAGAAGGTGCTCACTTCCCCGGTACCCAAACCAAGGAGCTCGCTCGTAACTTCAGTGGATTCGCCGTTCAGGCTCTTTTCGAGCAGCTCAACCACCGTGGAGAAATCATGTGTGACACACGCCAGGCGGTCCGTCGCGTTGGCGGTCAGCTTGGTCGGTTGCTTGGTCGCTTCAAAAACGCGAGTGCCACGGGCGGCCTGGCGTTTGATGATAAAACCAGCCACCTGGTGGTCTTTGACCAGGTCAGTTCCAAGCACAATCACGTTATCGCAACGTTTGAGGGCTTCGAGATGCGATTCGAACGCGCCGAATTCCTTTTCAAGCTCAAGGCTGACCTGGGCGGTCTGGTCGTGGCCAAGCACGGTCACATCCGTGGCCTGGAAAGCCTCGCGGAAAAACTCGCTGAAAGCGTTGAGCGTTTCGGCGGTCTGGCGGGGCGAAATGGTGGCGGAAATTTCAGCGCTATCGTGCACCTTCAACTGCGTGGCAACCAATTTCAGCGCATCCTCCCAACCGGCCGGTT
>JAKOSR010000008.1 GCA_029777225.1 Chloroflexota bacterium | reverse complement strand
TGGGCGGGTTGCACCAGTTCATGCAGTGGCAGGGACCCATGTTGACCGATTCGGGTGGCTTCCAGGTCTTTTCCCTTTCCGGCACCCGCAAAATCGACAAGGATGGGGTCACTTTCAAGTCCCACATCGACGGGTCCATGCATCGTCTCACCCCTGAAATTTCGATTGGGGTCCAGGAAAACCTGGGTGCGGATATCATCATGGCGTTTGATGAATGCTCTGACCCGACCAATCACGACTACGCGCGACAGGCCATGGGCCGGACGCACGCCTGGGCAGAGCGCAGCCTGCGAGCCAAGGCCAGGGTTGACCAGGCCCTGTTTGGCATTGTCCAGGGCGGTATTTTCCCCGACCTGCGTGAGGAATCCGCCCGCTTCATCAGTTCGCTTGGGTTCCCGGGGCACGCCATCGGCGGCCTGTCGGTCGGCGAAGGCAAGGCAGACATGTACCGGACCATCGAGTTGGTTAATGCCATCCTGCCGGAGGATAAACCCCGCTACCTGATGGGCGTGGGCACGCCGGAAGACTTGATTGAAGGCGTCTTGCGAGGGGTCGATATTTTCGACTGTGTTTTGCCCACCCGCCTGGCCAGGCACGCCAGCGCGATGACGCGCGACGGGCGGCTCAACCTGCTGAACGCCCGCTACACCCGCGACCCGGAACCAATTGACCGCGATTGCCAGTGCTACACCTGCCAACATTTTTCCAGGAGCTACCTGCGCCACCTGATTAACGCAAAGGAAATCCTCGCGCCGGTGCTGCTCTCTATTCACAATCTGCACACCCTCCTGCAATTGGCCAGGGAACTTAGAATGTCCATCCAAACAGGGACTCTGCAAGACTACGCGCAAACTGCCCTGGCACGTTTGCATGCCAACCAAAAGGAGAACGTCGCATGACATTTTTTCAAGCCATCATCCTTGGCATCGTCCAGGGGCTCACCGAATTCCTGCCTGTATCGTCCTCCGCGCACCTGGTGTTGGTGCCCTTCCTGCTCAACTGGAAGCTGGACCCAACCCAAGCCTTCATTTTTGACGTGCTCGTCCAATTGGGCACTCTCGCCGCTGTAATCGTCTTCTTTCGCAAGGACCTCCTCGCGATTATCCAGGGCATGCTCCGCGGAATCAAGGATAAAGAGCCCCTGGCAGACGCTGACGGACGCCTGGGATGGATGATTGTGCTGGCCACCATCCCAGCGGGGCTGGCCGGCCTGTTCCTCAAAGACAAGGTCGAAGCGGCCTTCAACAGCCCGGTGGCCACAGCGGTGATGCTGTTTTTAACCGCCCTCCTGCTGACCTGCGCGGAAATCTGGTCCAAGAGAGCGCACCAAACTGACCAGGTTGGCCCCAGGGAAGCAGTTGTGATGGGCTTGTTCCAGGCGGCGTCCATCTTTCCGGGCATTTCCCGCTCAGGCGCGACGATTTCAGGCGGGCTGTTCAGCGGTCTCAAACGCCAGGCCACGGCCCGGTTTTCATTCCTGATGTCCATTCCCATCATGCTCGCCGCAGGATTGCTGGCGGTGCTGGATTTGGTAAAGATGCCCTCGGTGGTCAGCGTGCTGCCCGTCGTGTTGGTGGGGTTCGTTGCCGCGGCTGTGATTGGGTACCTGGCCATTCGCTGGTTCCTGGACTACCTCAAAAGCAAGAGCTTGTTCCCCTTCGCGCTCTATTGCGCGGTACTAAGCATTGTGGTGATTTTTGTTGTCTACGCGCGTTAGGTTCCGCTTCATTATCCTGTTCGCGGCACTGCTCGCGATGACCGCCTGCCGCCAGGTGCAGGTCATTGAGCCGATCGCGACCAAGGCTGTCATCCGGGTGGAGCTCAGCCCCGCGTTGGCCGGCTGGTCGGAGCGCCTGGGGGCATGCGGCGCGCGTTTGGAAACAAGCGCGTTAAATGTGGAGACTTTACCCATCAGCCAGCTGAGCCTGGACGCAAGCGACCTCATTCTGCGCTTGGGCAAAAAAACCGGGGATGAGCCTTACCTGGGTTCACCGGGTTCCGTGAGCGTCCAGTTTTTGCAGCACCCCGGTAATCCCCTGCAACAACTCAGCCTGCAAGAGCTAACAACCATCCTGTCAGGCGAAACAACCCACTGGGACGATGTCGGGGCTGAAGGCATGGACAGTGCAGGGGAGGGGCTGCCCATCCAGCTGGTGAGCCTGGGTGCGGATGATGACCTGACCGCCTGGCTGCGAACCGCGTTTCTGCGGGGCAGCGAACTAGGGGTGAAAACGATGGTGGCCGGGAGCGCCGAAAGCTTGCGGAAAATAGTCGCGGATACGCCCGGCAGTTTTTGCCTGCTACCTTCACAGGAATTCCCTGGCGCTGGTAAGGCCCTCGCGGTGGTGGATGCCAACGGGAATGAAATCACGCTTGCAATACCGGTGTTGGCCATCACGGCTGGCCAGCCCGAACAAGATTTGCGCCAGTTGTTGCTCTGCCTGCAGGAATCTGAAATCGATTAATCCAAAGGCTTTGAAGCGAGAAAGAGGCCCGTTTGCTTACGGATGGCAATGCCCCCATCTTGCGCGATACGTTGTTGGAAGAAGTCCATCATGTCCTGCTGGCGGGCCCGGGAAATCGTGGCTTTGACCAGGGGCGTGGAGTAAGCATAAGCCGCCAACATTGCGGCATCGGTCACCCACAAGTCACTCGGGTACATCACCAGCTCAACCAAGGCGAAATGCGGGCGCAATTGCTCCTCCCCGTTTTCGAGGTTAAAGCTGGAAGACATGGCATGCATTCCACGGTAAGCAGGTTCAAACTCTGCTAGCAGCTCATCCAGGTCACGCATATGCCCGGGTCCGTTCGTCGCGCAAACCAGGCGTCCCCCGGAGCAAAGCACCCTGCTGATATTGGCAATCGCTAAACCGCGGGACGCGACGTGGTAAAGCATGTGGTTGGCGATAACCAAATCCACACTTCGCGGCGGGAAGACCAGGGCCATGGCATCCTGGCACAGGACGTGGAAACGCGGGTCCGGAGTGAGGCCTGCAACGGCTTGGGTGGCCATACCCAGGCTGAAATCCGAAAGAAAAATGGTGAGCTCGTCTGGCAGGCGGCCCAGGATGACGCGCCAGAGCGCGCCGCTGCCACTGCCCAGCTCAAGCACACGCATCCCCTCGCGCAATTCCAGCAAGTCAAAAACAAAATCGTTCCACTCGCTTTTGCCGGTGCTGAAACGCTTGTGGATGGCGATACGCGCTTCCAGGTTGGCAGCGTCCTGGTACTGATACTTACGCAAGTAAACGGGGTCATTATTCAGCGGGTGGGAATCTTTCATAAAAAATGGGCCTCTTCTCCCTTGGATTTCCATTATACCAACTGGGGCCGAGCGGGGCCCTGCCTACGGCCACACAAGCAACGAATACATGGTTGCCTTATGACCGCTAACAAGAAATACCTTTACGCGCGTGGGAGACAATTACTGGCGCCTGCCATCCGCTCAACTTGACGTTTCAGGGTGAAGGTGATAAATTATCTGCTTGTGTCAATTGACATAAGAACAAATGAGAAAGAGAAAGTGGAGTAAGTTAGCATGTCAGAACGTTGTGTAGGTACAATCAAGTGGTTCAGCGCCCCCAAAGGCTATGGTTTTATCGGCCAGGAAAATGGCGAAGATGTCTTCGTGCATTTCTCTGTCATCCAGATGGACGGTTACAGGCGTCTGAAGGAAGGCCAGAAAGTGGAATTTGACATCGAAGAAGGTCCCAAGGGTCGGCAGGCAGCCAACGTGGTTATCATCGAAGGCTAAGCCCAATCTTAAAAAATGCAAAACAGGCCGGTTTTCACCGGCCTGTTTGATTTCTCCAAACAATAATCTAAATCTTTGCCAGGGCCGCGGACATGCGCGCGAGGGCGGTCTCCAGGTTGGCACGTGGTGTGCCGAAGTTCAGGCGGACGTGGTCTTTCCCCTCCGCTCCAAAATCAGCCCCCTCATTTAGACCAACCCTGGCCTCCCTGAGGAAGAACTGATGGGGGGATTCCTTCAGCTCCAAACCAGAACAATCCAGCCAGGCCAAAAAGGTCCCCTCCGGTTTTGAGACCTTGACCGCCGGAATTTTTTCAGCGAGCGCGGCTATCAGCCAGTCGCGGTTGGCCTGCAGGTAGGTCAGCACCTCGGCCAACCATTCGCCGCCAATCTCATACGCTGCCTTGGCCGCGACCAACGCCAGCAGACCAGGGTCTTCAACAATGCCCCGCCGTGCCGCGCAAAATCGCTTGGTTAATTCCGGGTCTTGGATTATCACCTCCGAAGCGTGCAAGCCGGCGATGTTGAAGGTTTTGCTGGGGGCCATGAATGTCATGCAGATTTTAGCCGTTTCAGCGTCCAGTGAGGCGATTGGCGTGTGCTTTCTGCCATCGTAAATGATGTCGCAATGGATTTCGTCAGAGAGGATGGTGACCTGGTGGCGCAGGCAGATGGCCGCGAACTGCTCAAGCTCCTGGCGGGTAAACACCCGGCCGGTGGGGTTTTGGGGATTGCAAAGGATGAAGGCCTTCACCTTGTTTTCCCTGATTTGCGCTTCAAAGCGCTCAAAATCCACCTGGTACTGTCCATCGACGTCCCGGGCGAGCGGGTTTTCAACGGATTTTAAGGCGAAGGAAAGCGGAGCCTTGAAAAATGGCGGATAAGCCGGCGTGTTGAAAATTACCGCGTCACCCGGCTCACACACAGCCCGCAACCCAAGGTTGAAGCCGGTCACAATCCCGGGAACGTACGAGATTTCTTTCGTGCCCGCCTGCCAACCATACAACGTGGCAAGCCGATTGGAGATGACCTCTCCCAGCCCCTTGGGCGGAAAGCCATAGCCAAAGATGCCGTGCTCCACCCGCTCACGCAAGGCCTGCAAAACGCCAGGGGGGCTCCGAAAGTCCATGTCTGCCACCCACATGGGCAGCACATCCTTTTCAAACCAATTCCACTTGACGCTTTCCGTACTTTGCCGGTCAATCATCTCATCAAAATTCATGGGTTAGCTCCTTAATCAACCGCTTGATTGTACCGGAGAAACCCGGCTTTGGATAAAGATTGCGCACTAAGCGCTTGGCTTCTTTGGTATACTCGTCCCATAAGGTGCACAAACAAGATGAATGATAAATACCGCGGGTACCTAAAACTCACCCGGTTCAATGAATATGTCTATTTTGTCCTCATTACCACTCTGCTGGGCGTCGCGACAGCTGGCGGCCCAGCAGGTTGGAGGATGCTTTTGGTGTTGGTAGCCAACTGGCTGACGGTCGGCTTCGCCTTCATGATTAACGACGTTGAAGACGCGCCAGACGACGCGTTAAACCCAGAAAAAGTGCAGCGCAACCCCGTTTCCGCCGGCCTGCTTACCCCAACGCAGGCGCGCGTCATCTCCTTCATTGTTGCTTTCCTTGCGCTCGCGTGCTTCGCCTTGCTGGGATGGAAGGTTTTCGTTTACGGCGCCATCAGCCTCTTCCTGGGCCTGGTGTATTCCTATCATGGCATCCGCCTTAAGAAAATCGCCATCCTGGATCTGGCCTCGCATTGTTGGTTGTTGGCCGGGCTGCAGTTCCTTACCGGTTACTACGCCTTCGCGCGGCTCGGCACCCCCCGCATGATTTTTCCGCTGGCTTTTGTGCTCTGCGTCAGCCTTTATGGCGAACTTTTCAACGAGCTGCGGGACCTTGAAGGCGACCGCAAAGCTGGTTTACGCCATACAGCCATCATGCTGGGTGAGAAATGGGCGCATTTGCTGATGCTGGTCATCCTGGGCATCGGCGTGCTTTGTGGTGTGATTACTTTTTTCTTCCTGGAGCTCTTCCCTCTTTGGGTGATAATCCTGATGGCCCTGCTCGCGTTCATCCAGGTGCTGCCAATTCTGCTTAAGTTTCGCGGAGGCCAGACCTCCATGGAAATCCAAACACCCATGCAAAAACCGCTGGAAAAAGCCGCCGCCCTGGCGCTGCTGGTTCATTTCCTCATGCCGGTTTTGCTCAGCCTCTTCCAGCGGTAATTATGAATAACAAAACATCCCTTCCCCAACTATTGCTTGAACCTTCCCCAGACTGGAAAGATTACGCCCTGCTGGATAGTGGCGGGGGCAAAACGCTGGAAAGGTTCGGCCCTTACGTTCTCATCCGCCCACGCCCCCAGGCCATCTGGCAGCCCAGCTTGCCAAAGGACGCCTGGAATGAAGCCCACGCGGTGCTGGTTGAAGAAAAGCAGGAATACGGTGGCCGCTGGAACATGCTCAAACCGATGGAAAAGGCCTGGGAGATGCGCTATCGCAAATTACGCTTCGAGGCGCAACTCTCCTCCTCCCGGCATGTGGGCGTCTTCCCGGAGCAGGCGAGTCATTGGGATTGGCTGATGGGTCGTATTCAAAACGCCGGCAAAAAGCCTTTCCGCTTGCTGAACCTATTTGGCTATTCCGGTCTGGCCACGCTCGCTGCAGCGAGCGCTGGTGCCGAAGTAACCCACGTGGACTCCTCCAAGCATGCCATCAGCTGGGCGAATTACAACATGCGCCTCTCTGGCCTGGAAGACAAACCGGTGCGGTGGATTGCGGAGGACGCCCTGAAGTTTGTGCAGCGCGAAGCCCGCCGGGGGAATACCTACCATGGTATCGTGATGGACCCGCCCAAGTTTGGGCGTGGTTCAAGTGGCGAAGTGTGGGATTTTTTCAAGCGGATGCCGGAGCTTCTGAGAGCCTGCCGCGCCATCCTGGCCAATGATGCCGATTTCATCATCCTGACGGCTTACGCCATCACCGCTTCCGCGATTGTCACAAGGCAGGCCGTGGAGGAAATCGTGGGCAGTGCCGGGCAGTTTGAATGTGGTGAACTAGTCACCATCGAACAGAGCGCAGGTCATATCCTCTCACACGCCCTGTTTACGCGCTGGAACGCTTAAATCAGCCTTTTTTGTCGGCCTTCGGGTCCGGCTCCGTATCAGGGAGTGGCATGGCCAGCACACGGTCAACCCGCCGGCCATCCATGTCGATTACCTCAAAACGCCATTTTCCCAGGGTAAAGGTTTCGCCGATGGTTGGGACGCTCCCCAATTGGTTCATCACTAGCCCGCTTAGGGTCTGGTACCCGGCCCTTTCCTCTTCGGTCAAATCGGGCAAATCAAGCATTTCAACCAGCTCATCAATCGCAATCAGGCCGTCAAATGACCAGGACCCATCCGGCCGCTGAACAGCTTCCTGCTCCTGGTCGAACTCATCCGCTGGCAGGCTGCCACCAATTGCCTCCAGCACGTCATAGAGGGTAACCATGCCCTGCACACCGCCATACTCGTCAATCACCAGGGCCTGGTGGATGCCTGTTTCCCGAAATTTTTCGAAGGCTTTCAGAG
>JAKOSR010000059.1 GCA_029777225.1 Chloroflexota bacterium | reverse complement strand
CTGACAACGCGCTATGTACCCACCGTGGTGAGCCAGGCAGACCTACGGCAGGTCATCCGTAAGGCTGGGTACAAGCTGGCGGAGGAAAGTGGTGCGGTGGAGGACCCGGAGGCAGCGGCCAGGCAACGCGAAATCGCGCGGCAACGGTTTATGCTGACCATCGCGCTCATCTTTACCATTCCCCTATTTGTGCTCTCGATGAGCCGGGATTTCGGCTTGTTGCCGATGAGCCTGGCACACGCGCCATGGATGGACTGGCTGTTTTTCGCGCTGGCAACGCCCGTGCAGTTTTACGTGGGGGCGAGTTATTACGTCAACGGTTTCAAATCCATCCGCAACAAGAGTGCCAACATGGATGTTTTGGTGGCGATGGGCACCTCCGCGGCGTATTTTTACTCGGTGGCGGTGCTTTTGGGCGTGTTCCCAGGGCACGGATACTTTGAGACCAGCGCGGTCATCATCACGCTGGTACGGCTGGGCAAATACCTGGAAGCGAAAGCCAAAGGTGGGGCTGGGGAAGCCATCCGGAAGCTGCTGTTCCTGAAACCCAAGAAAGCCACGCTCATCCGTGATGGGATGGAAGTGGAAGTCAGCGCAGACGAAGTGGTGATTGGTGACGTGGTGGTGCTGCGACCGGGTGAAAAAGTGCCGGTGGACGGCGTGGTGCTGGAAGGCGATTCCAGCGTAGATGAGTCGATGCTCACCGGCGAGTCTTTACCAGTGGAGAAACGGGCGGGAAGCCCGGTTTACGGCGCGACGCTCAACAAAAACGGACGGCTGATTTTTGAGGCCACCAAGGTTGGAAAAGACACCGTCCTGTCGCAAATCATCCAGCTGGTCGAGAACGCGCAAGCAAGCAAGGCACCCATCCAGACGCTGGCGGATAAGATTTCGGCGGTGTTCGTGCCGATTGTGATTGGCATCGCGCTGGTCACGTTTTTGGTTTGGTACTTCCTGGTACCGCTGGCAGCCAATTCGGAAGTGACGCTTTTGGCCAGGTCCATTATTCACATGGTGGCGGTGCTGGTCATCGCGTGCCCGTGCGCCATGGGGCTGGCAACGCCCACGGCGGTGATGGTGGGCACAGGCCGCGGGGCCGAGCTGGGCATTTTGGTGAAAACCAGCGAGAGCCTGGAGCAGGCCGGGGCAGTGGACGCGGTGGTGCTGGACAAGACCGGCACGGTCACCAAAGGACAACCCCAGGTGACGGACATTGTGCTGCTAGATGAGGCGTGGCGTGAGGAAGACTTCCTGGTTTTGGCCGCGTCGGCCGAGACGGGCAGCGAGCACCCGCTGGGCGAAGCCATCCAGGCCTTGGCAAGGGAACGCGATTTGGCCTTGAGAGCGGTGACCGGGTTCCGGGCGGCATCAGGGCGGGGGATGAGCGCGGAAGTGGACGGACACAAACTGCGGATAGGCAGCGCCAATTACCTGCAAAGCCAGGGGATTGCCATCAGCGAGGCCGCGCAAGGCGAAGCCGCTCGCCTGGAGAACGAAGCGAAAACGGTGGTACTGGTGGCCATTGACAGCACACTGGCCGGTTTGATTGGCATCATGGACACGTTGAAAGACAGTTCAGTGGAGGCCATCCGGCAACTACACGCGCTCGGCGTCAGCGTGGCAATGCTGACCGGTGACAACCAGGCGACCGCGGAGGCCATCGGGCGGGAGGCAGGGATTGACGAAGTGTACGCCAACCTGCTGCCAGCCAATAAAACCAAGCAAATCAAGAACCTGCAGGAAAAAGGGCATAAGGTATTGATGGTGGGCGACGGCATCAACGACGCGCCGGCGCTGACACAGGCGGACGTGGGCATCGCGATTGGGACGGGGACTGACGTGGCCATCGCCTCCGCGCCGATTGTTTCCATCAGCGGGGATTTAATGGCGGTGCCACTGGCGGTGAGACTTTCACGCAAGACACTGAAGACCATCAAACAGAACCTGTTTTGGGCCTTTTTTTACAACATCATCCTCATTCCCGCGGCGGCACTGGGCGCGCTGAACCCGATGCTGGCGGCTGGGGCGATGTCTTTTAGCAGCATATTCGTGATCACCAACAGCCTGAGGCTGAAAAAATTCAAGTGAGTAAAATCAGCCCGGAGCCGACAGGAAAATTGGCTTCGGGCTGGTGGGTGACAGGGGGAAAGTGCGGGAAGGTTTGGCGCCTGCTCAGAGCTTGGGAAGCGTTTGCATGGCGCGCACAGCAAGGCGGTCGGCACGCTCGTTGAGCGGATGGCCCGCGTGACCTTTGACCCAAATCCATTGGACGTCGTGGCGCGCCAATTGCACGTCCAACGCCTGCCAGAGGTCGGCATTGAGCAACGCGCCTTCCTTGCGCTTCCAACCGCGCTGTTTCCAACCGGGCAGCCATTCGGAAGCCCCCCGTAAAAGATATGTGGAATCGGTGTGGAAGGTGACCGTGCAGGCCTGGTTGAGGGCCTTGAGGGCTTCAAGGGCGGCGGTGATTTCCATGCGGTTGTTGGTGGTTTGACGTTCAGCGCCGCTAAGTTCCTTTTCCTGGTTGCCAAACCTGAGGATAGCCGCCCAGCCACCCGGGCCGGGGTTGCCGCTGCAGGCACCATCACAATAGACTTGCACGACCGGTAAATCAGCCACCAGAGCCCCCCATTTCCTTGAGTAAACTATCCAACATGTCAAAAACCTGGGGAAAATAAGCTTCATCTAGGCCATAGAGGCGTTGGAAGGCATCCTGGAGTAAAAGGCGAGAAACCGACCAATTCGCGCCTTCAGGGGCGGTGCTGAGGCGCGCGTCGGAGGACAGGGCGGTGGCGTAGGCCGGGTGCTGGGCCAGATAGGTTGGAACGAGACTGGCGGGAGAACCGGCAGCCGGCCAGAGGCCGTGGACAGCCACAAAAACCTCCTGGCTTTCGGGAGAGAGCAGCCAGCGGGCAAAGAGCCAGGCAGCGGCCTGGCGGGCGGGGTTGGGTGTGCTGACCGCAAAGCCAAGGGTTTCGACGGCGAGGGAGCCGACACCATCCTGGGTAGGATAGGGCAGCGTGAGCCAGGTATCGGGAGAGCCGGCGTGGGCGGAAACCGTTTCCTGCATGGTGAGGTCGGTGAGGCTGCCTTCGTAGGCGAGGGCGTAACGGCGGGAGAAATACTGCCAGGGCGTGCCCTGGCTGCCGACCCAGGAATCGTCCTCGGTATAGAGGGACTTCAGGAAGGTAAAAGCCGTCTGAAGCGTGGCGTGGTCAAACACGGGGAGGTTGTCACGCACAGTAGGGGCGCTGCCGGCCGCGACGTACCAGCTGAGAGCGGAGAGGGGTGTTTTGGAGAGGAGCAGGCCACCCGTGCCGTTGTTATTCCAGTCGTCGTCAGCGAGGAGGGCATTGAGCCCCGCGTCCATCTGCTGGCGGAGGTCGTCAGGCGTGAGGGGTAGGGTGGCGAAGCCAAGCTCGGTGGCCCAGGTTTGGTTGTAGAAGAGCAAACCCGGGTTGAAAGCCAGGGGCAAGACCTGTTGGCCTTTGGCGGTTGCGATGCTGGCACCAAGCGCGCCCAGAGGGGTGGCCGCGTCGTAGAATGTGGAGGGTTGGTCCAACACGCCGCTGGCAGTGGCAAGCAGCGTGGACCAGGAAGGGGCAAGGGCGGGGGTGAGGAGGTTGGAAGTAAAACAGATGGCAGCGTCCTGGCTGACGCCGCTGGATTCGAAGGCATCCTGCATGGCCTGGCAGCCGCCATAAGGGACCGGCTGAATGATGAGATTGTAAGGGTTGGCGGAGTTGAAGGCCTGCACCAGGGTGTTAAAGGCCTGCGATTGGTCATCTAACCAGGGATGCGCGAGCGTGACAGTCTGGCCGCTTAAGGCGGCCACGTCCAGGGTGGGCGAGGGTTCAGGCGTGTGCGTTGGGGACGCGGGAGTTAAGTCCGGCGCGGGGGTGGTGAGGGTGTGGATGAGGTCGGAAGGGGGATTTTGGGTGCCGGGGAGCGGCTGAGAAGCCGGCGGGGTGATGAATATCACCCGGCAGCCGGTGAGAAAGGCGGCAAGCAAAAGGATGAATGCCCGGAAGAAGCGTGTTTTTGGTCTGGCGGCCAAGAGTCTCCTCATAAGACGGGAATGGATGGGAGTCGAACCCACCACGGATTGTTGAAGACCCGACACTGATTTTGAAGACCAGGAAGCCCACCGGGACTTAACCATTCCCAGGGACAAGGATAATTCAGGCGAAGGGCTCTTGTCAACCCGCAAGCTTGGCAGGCATACGGGACGGGACAAAGCGCGGAGGGATGACGGCGTGTGGAGGAGCGTTGGGGTTTTTGAGGAAACAGGTTTACTTAAAGGGAAAAGGCTTTACAAAGTCGCCCAATTTAGTTGATGCATTAACTATTTTCCACGCTTTGGCGTATAATCGGAACTTGTCTACTAAGAAAGGTACTCATCAATGACTGAAATACTCACCAATACACCCGACTGGGTCAAACGCGCTGTTTTTTACCAGATTTTTCCGGACCGATTCGCGTGGAGTTCACGCGTTGTCAAGCCAGGCAATTTTGAGACCTGGGAGAGCGCGCCAACCATCCGCGGCTTCAAAGGCGGCGACCTTCTGGGTGTGCACGATAAGCTGGATTACCTGGAAGACCTGGGCATTGACGCGATTTATTTCAACCCGATTTTCCAATCCGCTTCGAACCACCGCTATCATACCCACGATTATTACCAGGTGGACCCACTGCTTGGTGGTAACAAGGCCTTCAAGACCCTGTTGGACGAAGCGCATCGCCGAGGCATACGCATTGTGCTGGACGGTGTTTTCAACCACGCCAGCCGCGGCTTCTTCCAGTTTAACCACATCCTGGAACTGGAGGACAAGTCCCCCTACCTGGATTGGTTCATCGTTAAGGGCTTCCCGCTGAACGCGTATTACGGCTTGCCGAATTACGCCTGCTGGTGGGCGCTGCCCAGCCTGCCTAAGTTCAACGTTGCCAACCCCCAGGTAAGGCGTTACATCATGGACATTGCCAAGTATTGGATTGATGAAGGCGTGGACGGATGGCGGCTGGATGTGCCATTTGAGATTGACGACGACAGCTTCTGGCAGGAATTCCGGACGGTGGTGAAGAGCGCCAACCCCGAGGCGTACATTGTTGGGGAAATTCCCAGCGAAGCGCAACGCTGGCTGGCCGGCGACCAGTTTGACGCGGTGATGAACTATCAATTGACGCACGCCTGCGTGAAGTTCTTTGGCGGCAACCGGATTGACAAGGAACTGGCGGAAGGCATGATGGGATTGGAATTGCCGACAGCGGAGGATGGCGTGTTATTTACCAAACGCGCGCAAGAACTGCTGACCATCTATCCAAAAGAGAATGCCTACGCGCAACTCAACTTGCTGGACAGCCACGACATGCCGCGCTTTTTGAGCCTGGTTTCGGAGGATACGCGCCGGCTGTACCTAGCCTACCTGTTCGTGATGACCTATCCGGGCGCCCCGTGCATTTATTACGGTGATGAGATTGGGCTGACCGGTGGGAAAGACCCGGATTGCCGGAAGGCTTTCCCCTGGGACAAGCAGGAATGGAACCAGGACCTGCAAGGCAAAATGCGTGAGCTCATCACGCTGCGCCACGCCCTGCCGGCACTGAGCACTGGCTCGTACGAGAACCTATTCGCTGAAGGCAGAGTGATTGCCTACGCCCGAACGGATGCCGAGGAGCGCGTGGTGGTCATCATCAACGCTGGCGACAGCGCGAGCACGCCGGAAATCCCCGTGGGCAGGTATTTCGCGGATGAAACGGTGCTGCAGGACCAAATCGGCGATCGGCAAGTGACGGTGCAGGATGGCAAGATTAGCGGGATGACCCTGCCAGCGCTAAGCGCAGTCATCCTCGCTTAAGCGGAAAATGTGATTACGAAACGCCGGCTGCGCGCCGGCGTTTTTGTTGTTAACGGGTGAAAAAGGCCAGGAGACTGGGAAAAACTTGCCAAAGCCATGGAATTAACGCGATGGCAAGCAGGACGCTCAGCACGCCAATCAGCCAGCCAAAAAGGACATCTGAAAAGTAGTGGACCTTGAGGGCCACACGAGAGAGGCCAACCAGGAGTGCCCAAAGCACGAGCAATGCCACCAGCCAAGGCAAGCCGAACTGAGCGGAAAGGAGCGCGATAGCTGCCGCACGCGCGGCATGACCCGAAGGAAAGGAATGGGGGTCGGTGACGCGATATATCTGGCCCCACTCCCCTGCCGGCCGGGGCCGGCGGATGAGGAACTTGAGGGCGAGGACCGCGGCCGCGAGCAGTGCCAGGCCAAGCGCCCAGAAAAAAGCCCAGCTCTTGAGCGGCGGTTTGGAAAGCAACCAGAGGAGCAGGAGGCCAACCAACCAAAACCAGGAGTCGCAGGAGTGGCCAAGCAGCATGGCGAAGCGGCGAACGACAGTGGCACTTTCAGGGAGGACGAGATGGGAAGAGACGCGTTCGTCCCACGCAAGGAAACGGGCAAGCCGGCCAGTTTGATTTTTGTAGGTATCGTTGTCTTTCACCCGGCGATTGTATCACGGCGAACGGACAGCATGCCAAGCGCGTTTTTTACACTTCACGAAGAAAAGGGAACAAGTTGAATGTGGTTGGTTGGATTGAGGTGCGAATGGGTATAATGAGCCAGCGGCAAATAAAAAGCATCGTCGAGGTCGACTTGGAACTAAAAGATATCGCTGTGATTTGGGATTTGGATGGCACACTGCTAGACACGTACGAGTGGCACTACCAGAGCTGGCACCAAATCCTTGCGGATGTGCCGAACGTGTTTGACCGGGAGGTCTACCGGAAATACTTTGGGCGGAACAACCGGCAGAGCGTCAAGCGGTTTTTGGGGTATGAGCCGGACGAGGCACTTTTCCACGACCTGGTGAACCGCAAGGAAACGTTGTTCCAGCAGGGGCTGCCGAAAAACACCCAGTTATTCCCTGGCGTGTTGACCTGGCTGGATTACATCCGCGCGAATGGCATGAAGCAGTCGATTGGCTCCTCAGCGCGAATTGACAACATCGATGTTTCGGTGGACAGCTTTGGAATCAGGGGGAATTTTGAGTTTTTGGTGGACGGTGAGGGCCGGCCGTCAAAACCCAAACCCGACATTTTCCTGGAAGCCGCGGCGATGATGGGCTTCCCGGCAACATACTGCGTAGTGTTCGAAGATTCGTTTCATGGCATCCAGGCGGCAAAGGCGGCTGGGATGGTGGCCGTGGCAAAGACCGGCACCTTCCAGTTTTCCGATGGGCAGGCGGATATCATCCTGCCGGATTACCTGCTTGATCCCGAGCCAGTTTTCCAGGAAATCCTGGGCCTGGTGAGGGAACACAATACCAACCAGGCGTTACTGTAAAAAGGGGATGGCCGCCATCAGGGCAAAGCCAGCGAAGACAATCAGCGCGGCGATGAAGGCATCCTGCTTGAGGCGATTGTCTTTTAGGAAAAAGCCTGCTTCACCCCGACCCACCTTCCATTTGGGGCCGGCCATGGCCGAGAAAATGAAGCCGGCGAGCAAACCTCCGAGGTGACCAAAGTTATCGATGCGGGCTGTGGGGTTCAGGCCAATCATGAGGTTGACGGCCAGAACCATGCCAAGGTTTAGGAGCATATTGCGGGTGTTTGGTCCGAAGTATTCCCGGTTTTGCCAAACCAGCACGCCTTCAGCAGCGAGCAGGCCGAAAATGGCGGTTGAGGAACCCAGGGAGGGGGAAGGGCTGAGCACGAAGGAAAGCACGTTGCCGCCGAAAGCCGCCAGGAGGTAAAGCAGCAAAAAGCGGACGTGACCGTAAACGGGCTCCAGGCGCGTGCCGAAGATATAAAGCGCGTACATGTTGAAGGCGATGTGCAGGATGTTCGAGTGAAGCAGCGCGGGGGTGATGAGCCGCCAGAGCTGACCGCGCAGAATGAGCTCGTTCACTTTGCCAAGGTAAACAAAGAGCAGGTCCACACCGAGCAGCTTTTCGAGCACCAGCTGGGCGATGAAGATGGCAATGGTGAGGCCGAGAATCACAAAGGTGACGACGGGTTTTTTGGCCTCCGGTTTAAGTACAACCCTGGTTTGCGGGGGAATGGGTTGCGTGGCAGAACTGACCGGTTGCTGGTCGGTCTGGGACGGGGTGTTGGCACCAGGCAAGGTCACAGGCTCACCTGACGTTGTTTCACCTTGAGATGTTCCGCTATGATGATGGCCTGGATATCCGCGATGGTCTGGTCCAGGCATTTATCGGAGTTGACCACGATGTAATCGAAATTGTCCATCTGGGCGTATTCTTTTTTGGCGGTTTCGACACGGAAAGCGATTTCCTCCGGGGAGTCACTGCGACGAGCTTCAAGGCGGTCTATCCACTCCTGCTTGGTTGTGGCGGTGAGGAAAACCAGGATTGCATCCGGGCAGAGGGAACGGATGGTCATGGCCCCCTGGACGTCGAGGCGCATGATGACGTCCTTGCCTGAGGCCAGCGCTTCCCGCACCTGGGATTTGGGAATGCCCTTGTAGTCGGAATAGACCCTGGCATGTTCCAGGAGCTCGTTGGCGGCAATCATACGTTCAAATTCTTCGCGCGAGACAAAGAAATAGTCCCTGCCATCCACTTCATCCGGACGCGGCGGGCGGGAGTTCATCGTGATGACAAAATGCGTATCCGGGTTGGTTTTGCGCAGCAGGCCGACCACAGCGTCCTTTCCGATGCCGGATGGGCCGGAAATGACAATGACGAGCGGGTTGGTGGGACGGTGTCCGAAGATAAAGGGGGAAGATTCCATGGGTGTTTCCATCTTGTTTGATTCTGCTGCCCCCATTATAAACGACCCCATCGCGGGCGGGGAAGAATCCTCGGTGGGCGCTGGAGGAAAAACCAATTCAAAATCCTCGAAGACAACCAACTGGCTGGGTGAAAACGTGTAGCCGTAAGCCTCGGCTTCGCGGGTGAAAAAGCGCCAGTGGCCGGCCTGCCAGGAGGCGAGGGTTTCATCCTCGCCCTCGCGCCGGCAGATTTCCCAGGTCATTTGCTCGAAGGGCAGCACCTGGACGGCGAGCGTGCGCAAAACGCAGGTTGGGTTGCCGCGCCCATCGAGGACGAGGCAGAGGTCCCCAACCCTGGGCAGCGGCAGGCCACCCAGCTCAAAGGAGCGGAGGCAGCCGCAGGTGGCCTTCTTCTTGCCGGCCAGGACCAAGGCAAGGAGCTCGTCGGCCATGGCAGCGCCGGAGCCAAAGGCGTAGACGTCCGCGCAGGGCGTGCTGGGCGGAAGCCCGGCCTGGTTGAGGAAGGCCTGCCAGAAGGCTGCGAGGTTCGGCTGAAGGAGCGGGGGGTTGGTCACTGGAGCTTCTCCTGGAGGGCAGCAAAGGAGCGAAGCCCCTGCACGGCACGAATAAAATCGTGCAGGGCCGTGAACCTGGCCCGCAAGGCCTGGACGGCGGGACCCACGGGGTCATCGCCGGAGGCACCACCGCCGGGTGTGTCGTTATAGGAGCCGTAGAAGGCAAAGTAAGCCTGGTTAATCTTGCGCAGACGGTAACCGTTGGCCCAGAAGTCCGAGCGGCGATTTTCCATGTAAGTTTCGGCGTCTTCAACGCGGTTTTGGGCCAGCAGTTCATCCACGCGCACCCGGGTGAGACGCATTTGCGCGCGGAAATCGAAGGGTTCGGAGGGGGAAAGCGGCGCGCGGGAGACAGTGATTTGGGGCGGAAAGACGAAATGCGGCAATGGCACCCGTGAGGGATAAAACGCCTTGAGCACCTGCAAGCTTATCTCCTTGCCCGCCAGGGAGGCGATGGTTTCGTTGATTGTGCGCATCTGAGGGCTGGCATCATAGCGGATGCCGAGGGGATGGAAGGTGAGATAGTTGTGAATCCACTCGTGCGCGATGGTTTCGCTTAACCAATTCAGATCGGAAGTGCGCATGACCATGGTGGGGTAAGCACCCAACCCCCCAACCGGTTCCACCAGGGCGGAATAGTGGAATTTTTCAAAGATATCCGTTTCAATGGCGTCCCGGGTGAGGACGTCCAGGCCCGGTTGGAGGGAGAGGTCGAAAACCGTGAGGATTTTCTCGCGGGGGGAGACAATTAGGTTCATCGGGAGTGGAGTGACTTTGTAAAGCAAGGGAGGCAGCACCTGGCCGCCCAGGCCAAAGCCCATGCGCGCTAGGGTATGTTCGGTTTGCGTTTGGAGGATGGATTCGGCCAACAGGGAAAGATGGTCAAGGGTGTTCTGCTCGTTGTTAAGTTTGGCTCGAAAGGCAGGGATGAGCTTGTCGCGATCGGTGAGACGCGGGGCGCTGACCGCGTTTTGCAGGTCGGACTCCAGCCGCCCAACAAGGCGCACCTGGGTGATGTAATCTTCAACGATTTGGGATTGCCGGGTGGGGGTGAAGAATTTTTCGGCCTTGAGGGAAGCGCCGAGCGCTTTTTGGAAGAGCGCGTCAAGGGTCCATTGGGAAAAGTCGAATTCGACCTCACGCGTGTACCTGCGCATGGCCTCGTAGGGATTGGCAGCCTGAAGAGAGGACCCGGAAAGCAAAACCAAGCCGATGAGGACCACAAAGATGATTTCGAAGAGCTTCGCGAGCCAATCGAACTCGGGGGCATCCTGACGCATGCCTCCCATTTTAACACTCCACAGAGGCAGGGAGAACAGGCGTGTACGTATTCCTTCTACGCAAAGCCTGGAAGATGGATTGGCACCTATAATTAGGCAAGTGGACGTTCGATTGGAGGAAAAATGGAAAAAAGCAAACTGCTGGCGCTTTTGGATGACCGTTGGAACGCGTTCCAGGAAGCCTGGCGCGGGTTGACCCCCCAGGAACTCGCAGTGGAAAAGGCCGTGGGCGAATGGTCGGTGCGGGATATCATCGCGCACGTGGCCATATGGGAAGAGGAAAACCTAAAGAATCTGCCGCTCATCGTGGAGGGGAAGACGCTGAAGCGGTATTCGACGCTGTACGGCGGCATCGACGCCTTTAACGCGCTCAAGGCTGATGAAAAACGGAAGCTAAGCCTGGAGGACGTGCTGGCTTACAGCCAGACGACGCACGCGGCCCTGAAAGACATGCTGGCTTCTTTCCCCGCGGAAGCGTATAAGACCAACGCGCGGTTCGTGCGGAGGGTGCGGGCGGATACGGTGGACCATTACCCCGAGCACGCGCAATCCATCCTGGCCTGGCGCCAAGGCAGAAAAGAGGGGTAAGTTGGACAGCCGGCCGAAAACACAGGCAAGCCCACGCGGGGAGGTGGACGCGTACATCGCGGGATTCCCAGCCGAGAAGCAGACGATTTTGAACGCCGTGAGAGCGGTCATCTGCGAGACGGCGGCAGAGGCGGAAGAGAGACTCTCCTATGGGATGCCTGGCTACTACTGGCATGGCCCGGTGGCGTATTTTGCCATGGCGAAGAATCATTTGGGCTTTTATCCAACGCCAGCGGCCATCGAGCACTTTGGGCAGGAATTAGCTGGCTATAAGACGAGCAAAGGCGCGGTGCAATTCCCACTGGGGCAGCCCGTGCCGATGGACCTTATCCGGCGGATGGTGCGATTCAAGCTGGCCGAAAATGCGAACCAAGGCCAGGCGCACCGGGGGGAGTAGTTGAGAAATTTACCATAGACTCGCGAACGGGTAAAATAGCCATCATTGCCAGAACATGGCAACAGAAAACAATGTATTGACAGACTGACAGAGGTTGGAAAACACATGGAAAAAAAGGTACCTGTCACCGGGATTACCATCACCATCCTGATACTACTGGCCATTTTGTGCCTGTGCGCGTGCCTGGTGCTCATCACCGGCGGGGCATGGCTCGGGTTGAATGTTTACCAAACCCAGGCCACGGAAGTGACCATTCCGAACATCATCAACACAGCCACGCCGGAAGTGATAAACACGCTGGAACCGCTGACCCAAACGGAAGAGAAAGACGTGGAGGAGACTCTACGCACGCTGAACGGGACGACCGTGCCTGTGAATGACCCGGTGGAACTGGCGCAACGCCTGGGCGGAAAAAGCGACGTGCCCAAGACGCTGCCGGACACAAACGCGCCCTATTCGGTTGGCGATGAAAAGAATTTTTGGGTGAGCAACACGGACACCAACGAAAACTTCCAGGTGGCGGCGACGTTGCGTTACGTGGGCGACAACATCTATTTTTGGATTGAGGACGGGGTCGACTACAGCGAACGGGACCTGACCACCCTGGCGGACACCTTTGACCAGAAAATCATCCCGACCGATCGGGAGTTCTTTGGCTCGGAGTGGAACCCGGGCGTGGACAACGACCCACGCTTTTACGTGCTTTACGCGGGCGGATTGGGGTCGTCCATCGCGGGATACTTCTCGTCCGCGGATGAGGTGCATCCGGAAGCCCACCCCTACTCGAACGCGCATGAGATGTTCCTGATGAATTCGGACACAGTGGGTTTGAATGAAGACTACATCTTTGGCACGATGGCGCACGAATTCCAGCACATGATCCACTGGTACCAGGACAAGAACGAAGAGACCTGGGTGAACGAGGGCTTTTCGATGCTGGCGGAGCATGTGAACGGGTATGACGCCGGGGGTTTTGATTATGACTACATGGCCAACCCGGACATGCAACTGAACGACTGGGGGGACACGCCAGGGCAAAACAGCGCGCACTATGGGGCGAGCTACCTTTTCTTTGTCTACTTCCTGGACCGATTTGGCGAGGACGCCACCAAGGCGCTGGTGCATCAGCCGGAAAATGGCTTTGTGAGCATGGAAAAAGTGGCGGAGGAGCTGAACCTGGTGAACCCAGAGACGGGAAAAACTTATACTGGCGATGAAATTTTCGCGGACTGGTCCGTGGCGAATTTCATCCAGGACGCGAGCGTGGCGGATGGCCAGTATGGCTACAAGAGCTATAACCCGTATTCAATGAGCACCACGCAAACGTTCAGCAGCTGCCCGGCGAAGGTTGCGAGGAGCGTGTATCAATATGGCGTGCATTACATGGAATTCGAATGCCAAGGCACGCATTCCATCACCTTCCAGGGTGCCGAAGCGGTCAAACTGCTCCCCTTCGCGGACCCAAGCTCCGGGGATTATTTCTTCTGGTCCAATATGGGTGATGAATCAAACCCGACGCTGAGCCAAACCTTTGACCTGACGGGCGTCAGCGGGCCGGTGAGCCTCGCCTTTAAGACCTGGTACGATTTGGAGACCGATTATGATTATGTTTTCATCTCGGCCACGATGGACGGGGAAAATTGGGATATCCTGAACTCGAAAACTTGCACCACAGACAACCCTTCAGGGAACAGCTTCGGCTGCGGATGGAACGGGGAATCAGACGGATGGATGGACGAGCAGGTTGACTTGAGCGCGTACGCGGGGCAAAAGGTGACGGTGCAATTCGATTACGTAACCGACGCGGCGGTGAACGGGAAAGGGTTCGCTCTCGATGACATCCACATTGACGCCATCGGTTACGCCAGCGATTTTGAGCAGGACGCGGGCGGCTGGAACGCGCTGGGGTTCGCGCGGGTGCAGAACCGCCTGCCACAGACTTACTCGCTGCGGCTTATCCGCATCGGCAAGCAGACGAGCGTTTCGACCATCACGCTGGACAGCAACAACCACGCAGAAATCCCATTCACCATTGGTGAGGGCGTGGACCGGGTTGTTTTAGTGATTTCGGGAACCACCCCATTCACACGGGAAAAAGCCAGCTACCAGTTGAACATCCAATAGGGAAAAAACAAAAGAACCGGAGGTTAGCCTCCGGTTCTTTTGTGTGGTATTTTGCTAGACGCTGGCGACCGCGTCGGTTAGCGTGTCGTAGGTGGAAAAATATGGCAGGATTCCAATCAATTCCATGGAATCGCGCACGTTTTCGCAGAGGGCGACCATAATCAGGTCATTTCTGCCGGATTTCTTGAGTTCTTTTTGAACACGGATAATTGACCACCAACCCGCACTGCTGACAAAATCGATATCAGCCATGTCGAGAATGATGGCTTTGGCTTTGGGGACAAGCTCCATCAATACTTTTTCAACGTCCGGGGCGGAAGCGCTGTCAATTCGTCCGCTGCCTTTTACAACGGTACACCGTTTGTATTCTGTCCTGGTTAAATCCATGGCTGACCTTTCTCGTTAAATCGGGTAAGTAAATAAATTATACAACAATAAATATGGTTTGTTTACCTTGTGGCAGGTTACCTGGTGGCAGATACGGCCGGCTCATGTATAATACCGCTCTATGCGTTACCATATTTGGACTGAAGGCTGCCAGATGAACGTGGCAGATTCCGACCGGTTGAGCCGGTCGCTTGAAAACCTGGGCTACAGCCGCGCGGCAGGTGCCGAAGACGCGGATGTTATCATCCTGAACACCTGCGTGGTGCGGCAGAGCGCTGAAGACAAAGCGCTGGGAAGATTGAACTCCCTGCGCCCGCTTAAGCAAGCCAAGCCAGAGCTGGTCATCAACCTGATGGGTTGCCTGGTTGGCGTGCAGGGCAACCAGGTGATGCAGAAGAGATTCCCGTGGGTCGATGTGTTTTCGGGCCCCTCAGACCCACAACCCTTGTTGGAATTTTTAGGCGAGGCAGCAGATTGCGAGCAGGCCAAAGCCTGGCGGGAGCAAATTGACCAGGTCTTGGACGAGGAATTCGGGGTACTAAGCCCCACCCAGGGTCCGCGCGTTTCGGAAAACCTGCCCATCGTGTTGGGCTGTTCGCACGCGTGCGCTTACTGCGTCATCCCGCACCGAAGAGGCCGGGAACGCAGCCGGGACGCGGAGAAAATCCTGCATGAAGCGACCGCGATGACTGAACGGGGAGCGCGCGAAGTGGTGCTGCTGGGGCAAATTGTGGACCGCTACGGGCTGGACCTGCCCAGGAGCCCACTGTTGCCTGAGTTGCTGGCCCAGCTGGCGCAAATCCCGGCGCTGAAGCGCATCCGGTTTTTGACCTCGCACCCCAACTGGATGACAGACGCATTGCTGAAGGAAGTGGCGCGGCAGGAAAAGGTGATGCCACACATTGAAGTGCCCATCCAGGCCGGCGATGACAATGTTTTGCTGGCCATGCGTCGCGGGTATACCAACGCCCAGTACCGGGAGCTGGTCGGCCGGATCCGGGAGCTCATCCCGGGCGTGTCGATTGGGACCGATATCATTGTCGGTTTCCCGGGGGAAAGCGAGCAGGCGTTTATGAAAACATACGACCTGCTGCAGGATTTAAAGCTGGATGTGGCCCACCTGGCACGTTATTCACCCCGGCCAAACACGTACTCAGCCAGGTTCCTGGAGGATGACATCCCGGCGGTTGAAAAAATGCGGCGGTTCAGGGCGCTTGAGGACCTGCAAGAGCAAATCGTGGGGGAACTGAATAAAGCATTTTTGGGGCAGAATGTGCCAGTGTTGTTTGAAGGCAAATCCAAAAAACGCTGGTACGGGCGAACGCCGACCAACCGCCTGGCCTTCGTGGATAGCCAGGAAGACCTGTTGGGGCAACTGCGGACGGTGCGGGTGAACTGGACAGGGCCGTGGTCGCTGATTGGCGAGCTCGTTCCCGCCTGATTTCCAACTTAATCCAAAGCTTTATCCGGATACGCGCACAAGTCCAGGACCGGGCATTGGGCACAGCGAGGCTTGCGCGCCTGGCAAATTTCACGACCCAGCTTTATCAGATTGAGATGCAAACGGCCGTATTCGAGCGGGTCGGCGCAGGCCTCGAGATAGAGGTGCGTTTTTTCGACATCCATCTTTTGGGGACGCAGTCCAATGCGGCCTGAGACGCGGTAGACATGGGTATCCACAGGAAAGGCCGGCATTCCTAGCGAAAAAACCATGACAATGGCGGCGGTTTTTGGGCCGACCCCCTT
>JAKOSR010000058.1 GCA_029777225.1 Chloroflexota bacterium | reverse complement strand
CGCCGACATAAACCCCTCCGATTTGGATTAACCAGGAACCAAGGTGAAACAAACGCTTTCCCGACGCGACTTCTTAAAAACCGCCCTCTACGGTTTAGGCGCGTCCGTCCTAATTCCAACCAAGCGTGCCCAGGCTGGCGCGTTTGACAAGGTGCGATACATGCTGGTGGGCAATAAAAACGGTGTGAGCGTGTACAAGGAGCCAACGGAAAACAGCGCGATTGTCTACCAGCGCATCTACAACGAAATCATCAATGTCTACGAGGAAGTCGTCGGCCCTGACGGCCCCGCCTGGAACCCAATTTGGTACCGTTGCTGGGGCGGCTACGTCTTTAGTGGCTATCTATACGAAGTGAAGTACGAACTCAATCCCTTGGGGCACCCAAAATACAAAACCGGCCAGCTGGCTGAAGTGACGGTCCCCTACACCCGTTCCATGTTCTATGACTTTGACCAGGGTTGGTTGCCTGAATGGATGCTTTATTACAAATCCACCCATTGGGTTAAGGACGTCATCGAAGGCCCGGATGGCCGCCCTTGGTACCAGGTGGAGGACGAGTTGGGTCACACAAAAATCGCTGTCCCCTCCGAGCATTTGCGCCTGATACCGGATGAGGAATTCGAACCCATCTCCCCCGAAGTCCCTCCGGAGTCCAAGCGCCTTGAAGTGTCCTTGCCCTTGCAGCGCTTCCAGGCTTTTGAGGGGGATACCATCGTCCGGGAAGGCAAGGTCTCCACTGGCTTCCCCACCGGCGAAGGCAAATATGCCATCAAGACCAAGATGCCCTCCAAGCACATGGGCGACGCCATCATGACCAGCAACATCTACCAGCGCATTTGGATGGGCGTCCCATGGACGAGTTTTTTTGAAATGACCCTGGGTATGGCCGTGCATGGCACCTTCTGGCACACGAACTTCGGTACACCGATGAGCGCTGGATGCATCAATATGAACATGGAAGACTCAAAGTGGGTTTACCGCTGGACCAACCCAATCGCCGCCCCGGATGAATGGGCCAAACACGGTTGGGGCACCACCATCCACGTTTTCAAATAATCATACGAATTCCATGAAAGCCTGGTTGCCAACCAGCACTCCTCGTTTGGTCAGGCGCAAATGCGGCCCATCCGCAAAATCCACCCACTCGACGAGCTGACGACGTATCAGCCGCGCGATTTCGTGCTGGAATACGCCTGCCATCGCCTGCCCGTGTTTCTGCTCAAAAGCCCTGGCCGAAACGCCCTCGCGCGTCAATCTCAGCCCCAGCATCATGCTCTCCTGCATGCGGGTCATCTCATCCAAAACTGTCATCTTCTCGGTCGCCGGTGTGGCAGGATACGGGTAATTGCAGATTCCCGTGTTCATGCGCTCAATGTAATTCACGATGGTGGGCACGTTTTCAACGCGCGCCAGCCCGCTGCAGCCATGCGCCGCGGCACCGAAACCCAGGTAAGGATCATTTTGCCAGTAGAGTTTGTTGTGCCTGGCCTCAAAAGCCGGGGTTTGGGCAAAATTAGAAATCTCGTAATGCGTCCAGCCCGCCTCCTGCGCTCTTCTTACGGCCAGCTCAAACATGTCAGCCGTGGCGTCGTCATCCGGCAGGCTCACCAACCCCTTCGCCACCCGCGCGGCCAGCGGAGT